>JAUMAI010000620.1:7478-9793 GCA_032116775.1 Pirellula sp.
GACTGTGCACCAAGTTCATCTTACGGTGTACCATCATTCCCATACTCAGAAGCTCCAGTGGCTTCGCCAAGCAGCAATCCACTGCCTGCACCTGGTACTTTCCCAGCTCAACCCTAATTGAGCTTGGGTTGAAGCGTTAGCTACCAATTCGGAACCGAAGAGACATTCAACGGCCTCACTCAACCGTTTGCGTGTCCTGCGGGCGTTACGAAGTGGTGGAGTACGCAGCGTCAAAAGAATCTTTCACCTGCCGAAAGTGCTTGAGGGGTTGAGCATCGGCGGGGGAATGAGTCTTTTGCGAGAAGGGGCTGGAACCTTTTTTCTCACTCAGAAAAGGCTCCAGCCCTTTTTTTGTCTAAATTTCTTCTCTAAAAGCGATATCTTGCCTATTTTGGTATCTATAGAAGGTTGGGCCCAAATTTGGCACCCAAGTTGCTTCTTCACCGAGAAGGAGTGGGTCCCCCCTCCCCTTTTGTGAAAAAAATGACCAACATCAAGCGGCAGCCTCGAACTTAAAGCCAGCCAGGCATTCCAAAAATATTGCCAGACCAGTTACTTATGAATGCATCGCTCCCAAGATTGCTATTTCAGTTTTTAGGTTGTGTCATTGTGGTGGCTCAGGCATTGACGATTAGTGCCGCAGCACAAGAAACAGACGCGGAACCGAATCCAAAACCTGCCGAGGAAATCTCAGGTCAGTTTTCATCAAATACTAGCGAAGATGAAGCGGCACCTTCGCTCGCAAAACCGGCACAAGATGGCAAACCCAATGGCGATGCCAAACAGCCTCAAGAAAAAGATGACTTTGAGCCACCACCAATTGGCCAGGGAAAACCCAAAAAGGAAGGTGTTGATGGGCAACCTTCCAACGGAGATATCTCCGATCCTACCATCGAGCCCTCGAATCTAATCAAGCTTGGCGATTACCGAACCGCTGAATTGGTGCTTGGCTTGAAGCTCACGGCGTCATCCGGAATGTGTCAAAATATCTATGCGACCGTGCCTATGCCAATGAACTATCCCGAACAAAAGGTGCGGTTACTGGAAAAGAATTTTCCGGTAAATGCTACCTACTACGTCCGGCCTCTCACCGAAGGGGTGCAGCAGCTAGTGATTCAAGTTCCTAGCCTGGCACCAAACGCGACCCTAGAAGCGACTTTAAAGCTGGAAGTTCAAAAAGCCAAAATCCTGGGGCCAACAGATCCCGAATCGCTCGTGATACCCAAGAAGTTGTCGCGAGAACTGAATCAGTTCATGGGCCCAAGTCCGTTGATTGAAACAAATCATCAACGCATACGTAAGATCGCCAAAGAAATTGCGGATAGTAATCCTCCGAATGCTTGGTCTCACGTCGAACGTATCTATGACTACGTGCGCGAAGCGATCAAGTATCGCGAAGGAAAAGCGAAGTCCATAATTACGGCGCTCCATGACAAAGAGGGGGACTGTGAGGAATTGTCTGGAGCGTTTGTGGCGATTTGTCGAGCTTCCAAGATCCCGGCACGCTGCGTCTGGGTATACGGTCATGCTTATCCGGAGTTTTATCTCGAAGATGAAAGTGGTAATGGATGCTGGTTTCCTTGTCAGGTAGCTGGCACACGGCAATTTGGTTCGATGGATGAGGTGCGTCCTATCTTGCAAAAAGGTGATCGCTTCAAGGTCCCTGAAAAAACTCAGACTCAACGCTATGTCGCTGAGTATCTCAAAGTGAAATCTGTTTCAGGTGGGGAAGGACCAGACGTCGAGTTCATCAAGCACGTCGTCGAAAAGTAGTTGCTTTGCTAGCTTTTTGGCCGGTCTGGTGGGAGTCTTTTTTGGGCCAGGAAGTTCTATTGTGGTCGAAATGCTATCCCGTTAAACTGCCACACCATGCTTGGAGTCCAGGCTGATTTCGTTCCATGGGATGGATCAGCCAGTCGCGTTTGGAAGGTGTAATGGACTACACCCAACTTTGAGCGGATGATCATGGCGGACAAGACACAGGGATGGTTCTTGTGATGAGTGATTGCAAAGCGTCTGAGAGTGTGCTGGTGCAGCACCGGTTCTCGGAACCTGTTAATCGGATAATAGGGCGACTGGAGTCATGTAGATTCTTAGCCTCTTGTATACGAATTTTGGGCATTTTTGCGCTAAGTTGTTGTGGCTTGGAAGGCCTTTCAGCGCTGGGCCAAAGTCCTACCTATCCTTTGCCCGCTCCTACTCCGAGTCCTGTCGAGTCGGCATTGCAGACTCCTGTTATGTCGGTCCCGAATTCTAGTTCCGCCCCCTCCGCAAGTCTTTCGTGGCGCGGCGTGAATTACCCTACGCAAAGTGCT
>JAUMAI010000621.1:0-2061 GCA_032116775.1 Pirellula sp.
GGTTGCGATGGGCCCCAGGGCGCCACCGCGCCACCTCTGCAACGCGTCCCCCAGAGTGGTGCCCGCGCCGCACGACGCGATGCGGTAGCCGATGACAAGGCATCCTACGATAACGTTATGGCGATCTTCGCGCGTAGTTGTTTAGGCTGCCATGGTGCTAACAAGCAGGAAGGTAGCCTACGACTTGATCTTCCCAGTGCGATGAAACGAGGTGGTGACAGTGGACCTATTATCGACAAGAATAACCCTGCTGGGAGCGAAATCCTAAGACGCATCACTAGCGTTGACGACGACCGAATGCCTCCCGATGCGGAAAAACTTGCGCCAGCCGAAATCGCCTTGATAACTGATTGGATCAAATCAGGTCTGCCCGGCTTACCGGAGAATGACGGAATATCGACGAAAGATAATCGTCTGCAACATTGGGCCTGGAACGCCATAACAACGCCAGAATTTCCCGCTGCAATTAACCCGTCAGCTGAAATAGCTGAGAATAATATTCTAAATCCGATCGATAGCTTCGTTGCAAAACGTCTGGCCAGCACCAACCTTTCCCCATCACCACTAGCTCCACTGCCTGAGCGAATTAGACGACTTTCTTTTGACCTTCGAGGAATACCTCCATCTATCGAGGAATTGGAAAGACTCACAGAAATCCCCGATCAGCAGCAAGCATACCAAACAGCAGTGGATCAATTCTTGGCTGATCCTAGCTATGGACAACGCTGGGCTCGACACTGGCTGGACATTGCTCATTATGCAGATACACACGGATTCGAACGAGACCAGCGGCGCGCTAATGCTTGGCGTTATCGCGATTATGTTATTGATAGTTTCAACACCGATCGTCCATACAACAACTTTCTCGAACAACAAATCGCTGGAGATATCCTTAATCCCACCAATCAACAAGCTGTTATTGCTACAGGATTTCTCGCAGCGGGACCGTACGATTTTGTTGGACAAGAAGAAACTCGCAATGACACCTTGCGCCGTGCCGCTCGAGCAGATGATCTGGATGATATGGTGACGCAAGTCATGACATCAACTTGCGCAATTACGATTCACTGCGCTCGCTGCCATGATCACAAACTCGATCCAATTACTCAGGATGAATACTATTCTATGTGGGCTGTGTTCGCTGCGTTAAAACGCGGTGATCGGCCAGTCTTTCCAAGTGCCCTGGAACAACATGAAACTCAAAAGAGACAGATCCACGAAGAGATCGCAAGCTTACAGGCACGACTGGCTGGGGTACAAGGTGGTGGGCTTAACCTTGCCGACGTGGTCGGTGGCGGAAATGGCTTTGGTACCGGCAAGAGCGGCCTAGGAATCGATCCATTAACCGGGAAAACTATTGAACAGCGCCGCGGCTTTCTAGAAGGGATCGCGCTAAATGAGTTCCGCACATCTTCAGTCAATGGCATCGATGGAGTGGTAATCCCCAATGGCAAAACAGTTGGGGCAAATAACCAAATAGCGATCTCCTCAACCGGCGTTCGCATCGCTGTCCCAGAAACCTCCGGACAGTGCTGGGATGCAATCCGGAACGGTCCTGTCAATTCCCAGCATTCGACGGTCCTAGGCGGTGTCGATTATGCAACGAACCATTCCCTACTCGGACTTCATGCTAATGTAATTATTACGTTTGACCTAAACGAACTGCGGCAAACAAGCCAGAAGACCTTCTCTATTTTCCGTGCATCGGTAGGTTATTTCGGTGAAACCAAATCAAAAGGAGCAACGATTGAGGTCTTCGTTGATGGCCAAAGCCGAAAACAACTTCCCTCTATTGGCCGCGCAGATGGCATTCAACCACTTGAAATAACTCTAACAGATAAAGATCGCTTTCTTACGCTCGCAGCGACTGATGCAGGTAATGGAATTAGCCATGACCAAGTTTGCTTTGTCAATCCAACTTTGGTGATCAAAGAACAACCTTCTCAGGATATTGCTTCACAGAAAAAGCGAGAACTAGAAATAGCCGACATTCAGGCATTGATTCATAACAAAGAACAAGAGCTTAAGCAGCTCGCTGATCCTGAACGATTCTATGGAGTG
>JAUMAI010000622.1:0-5158 GCA_032116775.1 Pirellula sp.
GGCCACCGAGCTAAATCGATTGAGAAGGGTGAAGCTGAGTTGTGGAAAGATGGTCTTAAGAGAGGACTCTTTCAACAGACCAAGCAATTCGACCGCGAAGTTGTACAAACGATGCTCGAAGCTCTGACGCTGCGTAGCGGAGAATTGCGGAGATACCAGTTGGATCATTCGCTCACCTTGTCCAGCGACCAGTGGGGGCAATTGGGGTTACCTCTACAGCAACTGATACTGTCGGTCATTTATCGCTTTCAGGATTCGCCGATTCCGATTGTAAAGTGGGAAGATTGGCCCGCCGGAAATGAAGTACTCCGGCAATTGGCGAATGCTATTTACGGTACTCCCATCAAAAAAGCCAATGCCATGGGCTTGGAGTTGATAGACCGTCAGTTGGCCCTCGTAGGCCAGGCAGATGCGACCAGTGGTTCGGGTGCCAGGAATTTATTGTTGCTTGCGATCCAAAAATTCCTTGGGGATTGGCGATACACAGTACCGTTACAAAAGGATCCTCAGGACTCAAATGTATTAGACGGTTACCGAGCCTTATACACCCAAGAGGTTCCACAAAGACTTAGAGAATCGCTGGCTGCTAAGTTGCTTGGTACGGTGGCTTATCCAGCGGTCGAGAATGATCCCGGATTGAGCCAAGAGGTGTGGCGGACTATCGCGATGCTGCAACCTGCATCCTCTGAGATTCTTGATTCATGTTTTGCTCAATTTCAAAAGTCCCAACATCCAAGTATTAAGCTTCATTTTTTGTTAGTGATTGCTCAATGCATCGCCCCTAGAACGTTATCGCAGACCAAGGTAACTGCAGAGGCGATGCAAAGCCTGGTGCAAGAAGTGGCGACCCAAAATATTACGACCGATAGAAATTGGCCTTCACGCATGCAGGAGATTGTCAACGTTTTGAAAAAGCGTGACGCGAGTTTGGGGGCAACCTTGATCGCTCTACCCGAATTTGGTTCCGCTTCGGATTGGGTGTGGGGACAATCGCTCGGAGATTTATCTGGTCAAGCTCGAGAAAAGATGTTGCAAAAGATCGAGAGCTGGGACGAGAAAGATTTGACGTTGGATGTGCTACGATTTATGCAGCCAGTATCAAGAGATAGTCGTTTACTGGCCAAGTTGCGTCAGGTGCAAGGTAGAGGCGATTTAGAGCCTTGGATTATTGAACAACTCTCCGCCTCGCCTGTCAGCGAGGACTACAACAGGTTTTTGGCTGGCATTAGCTCTCGTGACAATGGACTGGCGCTGTCTGCATGGCGTGGGCTGAAGCGATTATCTGTGGAGCGACCACGCGATGAATTACTACCATTATTCGATTTACACGCTCGTTTACCTTTGCCTAATGTTTCTGCTGGTGAAGCAACGGATATCGAGCGACGTTTGCGGGCTATTGCTAAGGATTTGATGGTTGCTGTTCCAAAGGCGCCGCTGAATCGCTGGTCCGTCGATGAGATTGTGCGCGCTGCTCTAGGTGAAGAGACTGCAAGCAAGTGGCGACAATCTAAGGCTGGAGTTGATTGGGGAGCTAGATTGACCCAGGCAGCGAGCCTGTCGGGAGACGTCAAGCGAGGTGAAGGTATCTATCGGCAGCAGCGATGCGCCGTTTGTCATCAAGGCGATAGCGCTCTGGGGCCTTTGCTAACTGGTGTTTCGAAAAGATTCTCACGCGAAGATCTGTTTCGAGCGATTTATCAACCGAGTCGAGATATCTCCGATCGATATAAGTCGATTACCATTTTGACGACCGAGGGGACTGTAGTCACTGGTATTGCGGTTTATGACTCAGTCGACGGTGTGATACTGGCCACCGCCACCGGAGAGAGTGTCCGAGTGACCAAGGAAGAGATTGAACAGCGTCGGCCCTCAGGGCAATCCTTAATGCCTGAGGGCTTGATCGACGAATTGAATCCGCAACAACTGGCGGACCTAGAGAGTTTCCTGAAGACACTCTAGGTATTTAGCTAACGGTAGCTTGGGAGAAAATTCGCTTTAGAATGTAGACGACATCTTCGATGGTTGGGTCGACATCAATCGGTTCGTTGATGTCATAACGGAAATCGTATACAGCTTCGATTTTCCATTCAGGGACTTTGTTAAGTAATTGGCTAAACTGTTTGGCGGTGTAAGATCGGAGTACCAATTCGTCATTGATTCGAATGTGCGATGTTGGACTGTAGACGTCAAATCGCATACCGAATCTTTCAATTCGTTTTTTGGGGTCTCGGCTCAGTGGCCACATGTGAGTATTCACCGACAAGCTTCCACGCCGTGCATTCCAGGACTCAGTGTCCGTTGGAGCTCCTTCGGTGGGCGTCAAGTGTAAGCCGAGGGCATAGATTCCACCTGGGCGAATCGCAGCGGCCATGTTTTGCAAATGCGCGACAGCTTGTTTTTCTGTTAGCAGATGACGAAAGCTATTGATGGTGTTAAAGGAAGCATCGTAGGGGCGAGCGACTTGGAAATCGCACATATCACCGACGAACACTTCGCCCTTGTAGCCGTGCTTAGCCAGTCGTTCATTACAATAGTCGATGGCTTTAGGATTTAGATCGACACCACCTATTGTGTAATTGCCCTTGGCAAAACGATACAATAAGCGACCTGTGCCGCATGCTGGCTCAAAAAGCCGCTTAGTTTTGCCCGACACATGCTTGGCAAAACAGGCACGAAGGAAATGGTATTCGGCAGACCAATCGGCTCCGAAGACCAGGTCATAATAAACGGGATAGTCGTATATGTTTCCAGCGATGTTTTCCATAACTCATGGTTTATCGTGCCGTCCTGATTCTCGCAACCGGACACTGCTTAAGAAAGTGAAAAATCAGTCGTGAACCTACCTACAGATAATAGAGAGCTCTCCATCAACGAGCTCAATATGCTGCGTGATACCGTGCTTGGGCAACTGGATTTTTGTCGACAATATACTTTGTCTTTGTTAACCGACATTGAGCCCGAATTGTGGTACCAAGCTCCGCCTGGAGCACCCACGACGATCGGTTGGCAAGTTGGGCACTTGGCCTTCTCTCAATATGGTTTAATGTTGTATCGCCAAAGAGGACGCGAGGCTGGTGATATTGATTTGATACCAGGCTGGTTTCGTAAACAGTACGGTAGAGGGACTTCGGGTGATCCCGCCGATTTGAGTAATCCAATCGCTCCCAGTGAATTACTGGAAATTCTTGGGCGTGTTCATCAGACAGCGATCAGTACCGTTCGGCAGTTGCCTATTGAACAGTTTGCTGAGCCGACCGATATGCCTTACGCTGTCTATCCTAGAAAGATCGGTGCTTTGATGTTCTGTCCGATTCATGAGTCATTACATGCTGGGCAAATCGGTGTTATCCGCCGAATGCTTGGCAAAGCGCCGCTGCGTTAATCGATGGACTGGTTTGTCTTTAAGCTGATTGGTACTTGGTTCTATGCTCGATTTCGTGGCGATTGACTTTGAGACCGCTAATAGCCGAGCCGACAGTGCTTGCCAGTTCGCTGTTGTGGTTATCGAAGGTGGGACTATTACACACGAGGCGAGTTGGCTGGTTCGTCCACCCCGGCTTTACTTCTCCCCGCAAAATATAGCCGTGCATGGGATCTTACCCGAGCATGTCAAGGATCAGCCGAATTTTAGCCGGGTATGGGATGAGTGCCGCACGATTTTAGAGGGGCGAATATTGGTAGCCCATAACGCTCGCTTTGATCTGGGGGTGCTTACAAGCACTTTGGCGGCTTACGACATTGCAGTTCCTCGCATAGATTTTGCGTGTACGCGTTTGATCGCTCAGAGGTGCTGGCCGGGGCATCATGGCTATGGTTTAGCAGCTATTGCCGAACGATTTGGTATTCGATTTCAGCATCATGATGCGTTAGAGGATTCTCGGACGTGCGCGGAAATTGCGTTGCGTGCAGCAACAGATGTACAAGCCGATTCTTTTGAGGCATTAGAGAGGAAATTGTCGATCACCCGCGGTTCAGTATCGCTGGGGCATGTTTCAAGTCCGAAGACAATTAAGCGTTCAAGAAATGTCTGGACGAATTCGGAGTCGGGCAGCAGTCATCGAAGTACCTCCGCTTACCCCGAGGTTTCGTATGGTCCACAGGGAGTGCCTGGACGCTCGAGCAAGTTGAATGTATCTATCAATTCGGAACGAATTCAAGATCTGGCGGGAGATGCGAAACCGCTGGCGGGACGAACTATTGTTTTCACGGGAAAGTTAATGGGATTGAGTCGGGCAGAAGCGATTCAATTAGCAACTTCGCTCGGTGCACTTTGTCAGGATGAAATAGGTCCGACCACAGATTATGTAGTCGCCGGGCCACCTGATACGCAGGCTCCAACCCTAACAGCACTCAACTTATCTCAGCTTGCTAATTTATCCAACTCAAAAGGGAAGCCGATTCGATTGCTGAGTGAAAGGCAATTCGTACAGCTCTTGCCTGGAGGGCAAGCGAACGTTGAAATACAGATCAAGCGGAGACGATGAGGCGATATCACCAGTTTCGCTCTAGTCTAGTGTTGATAATCATCGAGTGATTTCAGAGAACTAAAACGGATTCGTTGAACTAAAAAGATAGGATCAACTTCATGGGACAGATTGGTAAAATGTTGGCTGATGCATCGAGCTTAGGGCCGCGTTATGTGCATCGCTTATGTAAAGATATTCCCGCGGAGAAGTTTGGGGCTTTGGCAACGCCCGGTAGTGTCAGCGTTGATTCCAATCATCCTGCGTTCGTGATTGGTCATCTCTGTTTGTACCCAGCGCGCGTGTTGGAGTTTTTGCAAGTTCCCGTGGGTGATGTTGCACCTTCGGAGAATTATCAAAAGCTGTTTTCGAAAGAAGCCAAATGTGTAGATGATAGTGCAGCGACTCTCTACCCGAACAAGGAAGAGCTGTTGGCGTTCTTTGATCTTTCGTATCAGCGAGCATTGGAAGCTCTTCGGCAAGCGGATGACGAACTATTGTTGCGAGAAAATCCCGTAGAGTCTCCCATCAAGGCATTAGTGCCAACCTTAGGTGCATTGATCAGCTTCTACATGGGCGGGCATGTGATGGGCCATTGTGGTCAAATCAGCGCTTGGCGTCGAATGCAGTCGTTGCCACCCGCTTAGTAAAGTGCCAGCTTAGAATTCTAGCAGTCTAGTAGGCTGGCACCCTAT
>JAUMAI010000623.1:0-11640 GCA_032116775.1 Pirellula sp.
GGTAGTTATAGCGATTATTGGTGTCATGGTTGGGTTATTGCTTCCTGCCGTCCAGTCTGCACGGGAAGCCGCTCGAAGGATGAGTTGCAGCAATAACCTCAAGCAGATCGGCCTGGCCTTGCACAATTATCATGATACCTACAAGAGGTTGCCTTCCTCGGGGTTTCAGCACAGCCCGACTCCGCAGGAGTCTCGGACCTGGACTGATAGCAGCAAAGGAAGTCAGTTGGCTAAGATTTTGCCATACATTGAGCAGCAAGCGTTATACGATAGCATTCCTTTCGGTGGTGCTCGTCCGCCCTTGCTTGATTCGGGGCAGCCGTCCGGCAATGCAGAATGGCAGGCTTATGTTCAGTCCAACGCCACAGGTTCATTTCCTTTCAACAACATGACGGTCGAACGGACTTGGCACGTTTTGGTGCCGACCTACATATGCCCGTCTTACTCGGGTATGGATCGCTGGCAGTGGAGTGATCCTACTAACAGGGATCATCGTGCTCTGTCAAATTACGGTATGAGTATAGGCGCTCAGGCGATGCCGTCTCACAACGGATCGTGTAATCTTTTCCCGGGCAATATTTTCGGCGACGGCGCCGCAGGTCACGGTAACTCTGTAAGCGGTGTCAATGTTTCGGGTATGTTTGGGCGGGGAGAGTGGTTTCCCAGATTTACTGACGTGAAAGACGGTTTATCCAACACCATAGCGATGGGTGAAATTCTTCCTCACAAATCTGACCACCACTGGAACGGTTGGATGCATTTCAATTCGTTGTGGACGGCAACGACGGCGCCGATCAACTATCCGATCATTGGAATAGGTGAGCCAGGTTGGAATTCGGCAACGAATCCTCGTAATTTGGCAAACGACAACGGTATGGGATGCAATGGTTGGCGGAACTGGCAAACCTCCCAGGGCTTCAAGTCGGAGCACAAGGGCGGAGCACAGTTTGTGTTTGGCGATGCAAGCGTTGCATTCCTATCCGAATCAATTGATTATCGGACATATCAAGCTTTGGGCGGGCGGGCTGAAGGTCAGCCCGCTCAGATTCCTTAAGTTTGATAAGTGTTATTGCGACGATAAATTGATATGAAGCTTTCAGCCGCCGGTGCCCCGGCGGCTGAAAGCATTGAAAGCAATGTTGTTAAGCGTCTGCCTCTTTCGTTAGGTGTTCTTTCTCTCCCTCGATTCGCGTATTTCTACAATGACACGCAATTTCCTGCATGGTTGCTTACTTCTTTGCTCGGTTTTACTGATTGGTTGTGGTGGTGGTGACATCCCTAAAACAGTTCCAGTAACTGGCACCGTTACTCTTGATGGTAAGCCGGTAGAAGGTGCGACCGTTAACTTTATCAGTGATGAAGGAAGTGTAACGTCCTCCGGTAAGACGGACGACAGCGGAAAATTTTCACTGCAGGCAATTATCGGGTCTCAGACCGCGCCGGGGACGGTTGTTGGCTCACATGGAGTAGCGATCGTGAAGACAGAGAGTTCGGGTCAAGAGGTTACCGATCCGAAGGCGATGATGGCGCAAATGACCACCAATCCAGCAATTACAAGCCAATTCAAGCAGAAGTATGTAATTCCTGAAAAGTATAACAATCCCTTGCAGTCGAAATTGAAATTCCAAGTTACAGATTCAGGTCCTAACGATTTCAAAATAGAGTTGACTAGCAAATAATCATTCTAGGGCGTGTGTTGCCTAGATGTCTTGTTTCACGCTTATTGTCGGCGGCGATTTGTTTCTCAAATCGCCGCCGTTTTTATTCGGTAATCAAAATATTGGAATGAATACAAATAAATTTTCTTCAATTGGTTATTTGCTTGCCATTCTTTTTCAATTTGGTTGCAGCGATAAGGTAACAAAGGAAGAGATGTTGAAGGGGATGCCGGCAGACACCAGACGCGCATTGGAGTCGATGAATAGCACACCCATGGTTGCGAGCGGGGTCAATCGGCCCTTGATGCTGCCGGCCGACTCTGTTGCTCTACTTGATAGCGATAAAGTAATTGGGATTGTTGTTGAGGGGTTGCCGAGAGCATACCCGCTCAAGAGGATGTCGAGTCTGTTAGAGCATGTTGTCAATGATCATGTTGTCGATAAAAATGGGAAATCGAAAGCATTTACAGTGACTTATTGTAATGTGACCGAATGCATAAGGGTTTTGCATTCAATATCAGATGGGGCGGTCGCGACTTTAGGAATAGGTACACTGGGACTTGTTGAAGGGCAGTTGGCTCTGTTTCGAGGAGCGCAGACTTTCAAACAAGACGAGTCGATTGCTGGGTTGCTGGACATGGAATATGAGGTTACTTCTTGGTCTGTTTGGCAGCGTAGGTTTCCAGAGACGCTTGTATATGTGGGGCCGGCGAGTCAGGTATCAAAATCAACTGGCGTGAACCCGTGAGCCTACGGACTTCTTGGTTGGTTTGCAGTTTTCTGCGTGCCTTTGTTTTTGAGACCGGGATTCATGCACGTTCTTTATTGTACTCGGTCCTCCATTCCTTTACCGACTAATGTCAATCACATCTTTTCCGGAGGCTTGTGAAAATGGCAAGCGAAGGGCGTTTAGGGGGCTTGGTTTTGTTAGTTGTTTTTGTGGGATGTGGGCGAAATGTTCTTCCCGAAGCAATTCCTCGGGCGAACCAGTCAGTCGGTGTTAATAGCGAAGCGTCTTCATCTGCAGGTTCTGACAAATCGTCGGAATCGAATACTAGTTATGATATCAGCTTCGTTGAAGCTGCTTCGGACCTTGGATTTGATTTTACCTACCGTAATGGTCAAGATAAAAACGAATTTGCAATTCTTGAGTCTCTGGGAGGTGGCGTTGCTGTATTGGACTACGACCTTGACGGCTGGCCGGACGTGTTTTGCACTGGTGGAGGAAGCTTTGAAGGTATGGATATTGTCGGCCATCCATCTGCACTCTTTCGCAATCAATCAGGTAAAAAGATGGATCCTGTAAGTGGCCCAGCCGGACAGGGATTCCCTTCCTTGCGGTACAGTCACGGGGCGTTCTCGGCAGACTTCAATCAAGATGGGTTTCCGGACGTGTTGGTGACAGGGTACGGAGGGCTCCAGCTATGGAAAAATCAAGGTGACGGAACTTTTATCGAAGTCCATGAACAAGTGGGTTTGCAAGATAATCTCTGGAGCTCGGCGGCTGGTTGGGGAGATTTTAACTCGGATGGGTTGCTGGATCTCTACGTTGCCCATTACGTTGATTGGTCGTTTGCGAAACACCCATTTTGTCGTGGTAGAACTGTAACAGAACGGGATATTTGTCCGCCTAGAGAGTTTTCGGGATTACCAGACAAGCTATATATTTGCAGTCCAGATGGTCGGTATGAGGACAAGTCGGCTGAATGGGGTTTGAAAGCTGACGGTAAAGGTTTAGGGGTTTTAGTCGCAGACTTCGATGGGAACGGATATGTCGACGTCTATGTTGCAAATGATACAGTCAATAACTTTCTATACTCTAACAAAGGCACTGCCCCTTTTTCTGAAATAGCAACTGTCGCCGGAGTCGCGGCTGACAAAGCGGGAATACCGAACGGTAGTATGGGCGTAGATGCTCTTGACTATAATCAAACTGGTCGGTCTTCAATCTGGGTGACAAACTACGAAAGAGAGGATTTTGCTCTATATAGAAACGAGGGGCCGGGTGCATTCTTGCACGTAAGCGACATTGCAGGGGTAAACGTCCTTGGTGGATTATTTGTCGGTTTTGGTACCGTTTGCAATGACTTTGATCTTGATGGTCGGGAAGATATCGTTGTCAATAATGGGCATGTTATCTTGTACCCGACTGCGTCGCCAAGGAAGCAACAACCGCTTTTTCTTCAAAGTGAGGGGAGGCGATTTGTACGGAAAGCATTTCGTTCTGGTAGCTATTTTTCGCTGGGCCATGAAGGTAGAGGCTTGGCGACTGTCGATTTTGACATGGACGGCGATCTTGATTTGGTCTTTTCAAACATAAATGAAAAGACTGAGATTCTTCGCAATCAACTGGGTGCGTCAAAATCCTGGATCAGAGTTAAATTAATTGGTAGAAGTTCTAATCGTGACGCAATTGGTTCCATTGCGACATTAACGGTTAAAGGTATGCCACAAACCCGCATTCGAAAGGGTGGTTGCAGCTACATGTCTACTAATGAAGATGTTTTTACCTGGGGTTTGGGTGATGCTGCGGAAGCAGATCAGTTAGTTGTTTTGTGGCCCAGTGGGAAGAGGACTGTTCTAAGTAAATTGGCAAAAAATCAGCAGCTCCTGTTAGTTGAGCCACAAGATGAATAATAATTTGCGTATCAGCTGGGCGTTAATTTTGAGGCGTATTACTGATCCTCGAACACTTGCTGTCTTTTTGTTTTTAGTCTTCTTTGTATCGCTAATTTACCAATACTTCGTAGACCCATATAGGAATTTTTTAAGCGGACTTGAGGGCACAAGAATAAACAGCACAAGCCAAGTCCGATTGGCCATTGATCGTCTCGAAAGGGAGAAGAGTTTTGTTCTACAGAGGAAGTATTTGTTGGGATGGAACGCCTTGCAGGAGGGTAGATTCCAAGAAGCATTACGCTTGGCGGATGAATCTAAGACGCATCCGGACGTTGAAGTTGAGGCTAGGGTTCTCGCAGGACAAGCTGCGTATCGTATTGGCGCTGCTGGTAATGCTCAGAGCTATTGGGAGGAAGCACTTGCCTTAAACCCGGATGCACTGGAGCCACATCGCTGGCTTGGAGTCTTGTATTTTGATCTAGGGGCAATGGATAATGCTCTGATTCATTTACGAGCCGTTTCAAGGCTTGACCCAGCTGATTTCCGTGCAGAGAGGTTGATGGGTTTAATCAATCGTGACTATGAACGCCCCGAAGCCGCGATAGTCCATTATCAGGAGTCCCTACGACGATCGCCCAGCCAGCCTGACCGATATATGGTTTGTCTTGAACTTGCCGAATGTCAGATAAAGCAAAGGAATTTTGAAGCTGCTGTCGAAAGTCTGACAGGCTGTCCGGACTCCCCTCGTCGAGATCGATTGTTGGCCCGTTGCCTGCTCAATCTCGCATCCCTTGACCAGGCTAGAAATCTAGCAGAAAGCTCGCTCAGTCTGGAGCCGTTCGATCTAGATGCACTTCAGCTTAACTCGGAAATTGCACTTGCTGATGGAAATATATCCAAGGCATCGGATTTTTTGAGACGGGCTGTTGATAAGCATCCCTATAGCCACAGTATAAGGGCTCAATTTGCTCAGGTTTTGGGAAGGCTCGGCAACACCAAAGAATCAGAGGAACAACTGCAAAGAGCCGAAGAATTGCAGAAGCTGTGGCAACGTTTTTCAGACCTTCAAATAGACGCTATCAACCGTCCAACCGATGCGCAGATCAGATACGAAATTGGATTGTTGGCAAACCGTCTAGGAAAATTAGATTTGGCCGCTTCGTGGTTTCGTGCCGCATTGGCCATTAATCCGAGCTTTGTTTTGGCCTCCGAGGCGCTTAGCGATTTACAAGACTCTTGAGGATCCTTTATAGAACCATACCGTCAGAGCTGGTCCTTCGGAGTCGTCGCGGAAATGCCCAACAATCACATCGTTGAAACCATCTCTATCAACGTCGGCGATGCAGAGTGCCGCATTAGCACAGTCAGTCGCATCAAGGACATGTTTTTCAAAAGAAAATTCCCCGGTCTGGCTCCATAATACAAGCGACTCGGCATTTGTACCGTTTTCAACAAGGAGCCGGGCAGGAATGAAAGTCCCTGCAACCACTTCGCATTTGCCATCGGAGTCAATGTCTTTTGCTACGGATCGGTGCGTTCCCGGCAATAAGCCGATTTCATGCGCCCTGAATGTAAGGTTTCCTCGGTTTTCTAACCATCTAACACCATGAAATGGTTTTAAGGTGAAACTGTCAAAAGAGTCTCCGTTCGTATACAGAATATCAACCAATCCGTCATGATTAATATCTGATAGATCAACACCACTTGATCCGAATGATGGACAGGGGGCTTCGTACAGGGTTTTGGGATTGAAGTTGCCGTTGCCATCGTTAATCATCAACTCGACGACCTCATGTTGTTGGCTGACAACCGCGACAAAATCGGGGTGTCCGTCTGAATTAAAGTCGTGAATTGGAACATGTATTGCACCAGATCGCCGATCGATGAGTCTCTTCTCAAGTAGGCCTACAGGATCTGATACGGACTGTTTAAGCCAAAAGATAGAGCCAGTTTCATGCCATCCAAATTCGGCGACTAACAGGTCAAGGGCGCCATCGTTGTCCAAATCACTGATTTCAACTGAGGAAACTCTTCCAATACCGTCCGCCAGAGTGATTGGACTAAAGAGTTCGCTACTAGAATCTTCTCGCTGCAGCAAAACGACCTTTCCCTTCTTGTGATCATCGGGGAGGAATGAGCCTAAATCCGCAACCATCAAGTCAGTCAAGCCGTCCGAGTTCCAATCACACGCTTTTATCCCGGCAGGGTTACTAAGGCGTGACAAAAGGAATGGGAGTCCAGATTTGCGGCCGTCAGAAATAGGGATAAAGTAGATGCCACCTTCTCGCATTTCTGACAGTATAATTCCGGGACCTAACTTATCACCCAAATCTACGTAATCTACATAGGAAACCGCGGGATTGTGTACATCTGGCAGTTCCACTTTCAGTTGCTCAAATCGCTTAACCCACAAGTCATCGACGCTGTTGGGAACTGGTAAGCTCAACTTTTGCGGTGCATTCTTGACAAAATACGCTTGGACCTCTGCTTGGGTAGGAATCGATTCGTCAACTTGATCAGATGAGTAGTAGAACTCAAATCCGCGGCGAACTTCATCCCGCCATGCATGTTTTGGGAAACTAGTTGGTAGTGGCATCCGATGGCATTTACCGCAAAATGCTTCAATCCGACTTTCGTTGGATGGCTTTGCGAAGTCACTAACCGGGGCCGAGCTTGAGATGTCTTCATTCGCACCTTGAGGATTGCAGCCAACTGGCATCAGAGCGAACATAGTAGAAAGTAAAAACGCTAAATATCTTGAAACTGGAGTAGTCATTTTCACTTTTACTTGACTTTGAGGGCCTTTGAGTGATCAGAAGTTGCGGATAAGAAATACTGCTACAAACAAAAACTTCCTCAGCTTTCGTCTTGTCGCAGTTTCGCCAAGATCGAGTAATCCTCTAATGTAGATGTGTCTCCTGCCGATTCCTTGCCTTCAGCGATGTCTCGAAGAAGTCTTCGCATTATTTTCCCGCTTCGTGTCTTAGGAAGGGATCCAGCGAAACGTATATCATCAGGCTGGGCAAGAGCACCGATTAACTTTCTTACATGAATACGGAGATCATTTCTTAATGATTCTGATGGCTCCGCTTCGCGAATCGTCACAAATGCCGCAATCGCTTGGCCTTTTATTGGATCGGGCCTACCAACCACTGCAGCTTCGCAAACTAACGGATGTGATACGAGTGCACTTTCAACCTCGATCGTACTCAACCGATGGCCAGAAACATTGATAACGTCATCTATGCGACCCATGATCCAAAAGTATCCGTCGTTATCCTTTCTGGCGTTGTCTCCCGCAAGATAATGCCCTGGTACTGACTCCCAATATTGAGCTTTGAAGCGGTTGTGATCGCCCCAGATCCCGCGCAGCATTCCCGGCCAAGGTTGGGCGATACAAAGCATGCCACCTTGATCATTTGTGATTTGATGCTTTTCTTCATCAAAAACAACTGGCACGACACCGGGTAATGGGTTAGTACACGATCCAGGCTTGGTAGGTGTGACGCCTGGTAACGGGCTAATCATGATGCCACCAGTCTCAGTTTGCCACCACGTGTCAACTATTGGACATCGTCCATGACCAATTTTTTCGTGGTACCAAATCCAGGCTTCTGGGTTAATTCCTTCGCCCACCGAACCGAGTAGTCTTAGAGACGAAAGATCGTGTTTGTCAACATGCTCGTCGCCCCACTTTATAAATGTTCTGATCGCTGTCGGAGCAGTATAAAGTATTGATACCTTGTACTTCTCCACTAGCTCCCAGAATCGGTCTTCGGCTGGTTGGTTTGGCGCCCCTTCATACATGAGACATGTCGCACCGCATGATAATGGGCCATAAACCAAATAGCTATGTCCGGTAATCCAACCGCAGTCTGCGGTGCACCAATAAATGTCATTTTGCTTATAATCGAATACCCACTGAAATGTTTTTTTAACCCAAAGGTTGTACCCCGCAGTGGTGTGGAGAATACCTTTAGGTTTACCCGTGCTTCCGGAGGTATACAGGATAAACAATGGGGATTCGCTTTCGAGGGGCTCAGCCGACAGTGCTGATTCTTGTTGGTCGACAACGTCATGCCACCAAAAATCCCTACCATCTTTCATGGGTGTTGTGGTGACGGCGCCGGTTCGGGAAAAGACGAGGCATTTTTCAACAGTTGGCGACTTATCAAGTGCTTCGTCAACGGTCTGCTTTAATTTCAGTAATTTGCCGCGACGATAAAGGCCGTCTGCGGTTATCAGCAATTTAGCACATGCGTCTTGATTTCGATCGGCAATCGAATCCGCGCTAAAGCCAGCGAAAATCACGCTGTGAATCGCCCCAATCCGTGCGCAGGCAAGCATGGCGACCGGTAGTTCGGGCGTCATCGGCATGTAAATACTTACAACGTCCCCTCGTCGTACACCTAGTGATTTGAGGGCAGCGGCACATTTGCTAACTTCGGTTAGCAGTTGGGAATAAGTAAGTTGCCTAGTATCTCCCGGCTCACCTTCCCATATGATAGCAAGCTTGTCGCCTCGTCCTGCCGTTATTTGCGCGTCGATACAATTGAAACTGGCGTTGGTCTTGCCGCCAACAAACCACTTGGCATCCGGAAGGTCCCATTGGCAAACGGTATGAAAAGGTTCAAACCAATGGAGTTCAGCGAGCGCTTCCCGTCGCCAGAAATCATTAGGGTTGTCCCTGGCTTCGGCGTAAAGGGTCTCGTACTGCTCCCGGGATGAAATTAACGCATCGCGAGTAAAATGAGCGGGAGGGGGAAAGAGGCGATCCTCAGAAAGAACATGATCAATATGACTAGTAGCTTTTACCGATGGAAAGCTCGGCGGGACTTTTTCACTCATATCGCGTCGTGTTGGTGTAGTGGGGAAAAGGATATATGGTACATGACAAAATATTTTAGATGATTGTCGTTGATACGGCCAGCAGTTTGATGGCTTTAGGGAAACTTCGTTTGTAGATGATAAATTCCGTTTGGAATAGCGCGGTAGTGGCAGGCAATTAATCACTGATATCGAGTTGTCTTTCTATGATTAAGGAATTATCTTTCTTAGGTGGTGCCGGTCGCCGCATAAGAATTCCGCCCGAAATGGACGTGCCAGTCACGCCACGTGTCGCAAAATTGATCGATACAGCCGCCATGAGGCGTCTTTCGAGAGTCAGTCAGCTAGGTCTAGTCCACCTTGTATACCCCGGGGCAACCCACTCCAGGTTGGAGCATTCACTCGGTGTTTATAGAAATGCGTTGTTGACTTTGGGGGCATTGCTTTCTGTCCCTGTACCACCTGATATTACGATCCGGCATCAGTCTGCTGAAGCATTCATTGTTGCTGCTTTAGTCCACGACCTCGGCCATTGGCCTTTTTGCCATCCGATTGAGGATATTGGACTCGAAGGTGTTATTCGTCACGAGCACCGGATTGAGGATTGGCTTGATGTCGGTGGGCTTGCCACATTGATAAAGAGGGATTGGTGCTGCACTATCTCAGATGTGTTATCGCTACTGACCGAAAAGTGGTCGCAGAAGTGTGGACTCTCAGAGCAGGAAATTGTTTTCTTTCGAAGTTGTCTTAGCGGGCCGGTAGATATCGACAAAATGGATTACTTGGTTCGTGACAGCGTTCACGCAGGTGTTCCCTATGGGCGCAATTTCGATGTAGCTAGATTGGTCGCGGCAATGGCGTTCGACCCCGGTTGCTTGCGTGTCGCGATTACAGAAAAAGGTAGAACTGCGGCAGAACTAATGGTAGTCGCCAGATATGTAATGTTTAGCGAGGTCTATTGGCACCATGCGGTGCGATCAGCGACTGCAATGTTACAGCGAGCCGTATTTGAGATTCGAGACAGAATTGATTTGAATTCGATGGCAACCTTAGACGACTCCAGTTGGGTGCGGTCATTTATAGATGCGAGTGAAGCGGCTAAAATCCCTGCGATAAAAAAAATCGTTGATGGCCTATTCGGGTCGAGACGCATGCTCTACAAGAGGGTGGCGGAATTCGGCGTATCGAGAGGGCTTGATATTCATTACCGTCTTGCGCATAGGCCGTACCATTGGTTAGTGAAGTGCGCCGATAACTTAGCTGCGATCCTTAAAGACGCATCTGGAAAAAAGGTTTTACCTGGTGAAGTTATAATCGACTCGCCTCCCGTGAAGCTGGAAGTGGATATTAATGTTTCAATAATACAAAGAGACGGTACTGTTCAGAAGTTGGCCAATGTATCGCCTTTGGCGGAGTCTCTGGCACATCAGCAATTCGATGGTCACGTTAAAAAAATTCGGATATTTGTCAGCCCTGAATTTCGTGAGTTGTCCACTAATCTTTTAAAAAAAGATGAAGGCCTTATCTTTGAAGCAATAAAGATGACAGAGGCTCAGTTCGTCTAGACTGTTCGGAGCATTTATTTTGCGTGTAATTATTCGACCTAGCGCAACGGCAGCATGCATAACCGCTGCCCGGATCATCGCATCTCAAGTAAAGTCCAATCCGTGCAGCGTTTTGGGTTTGGCTACCGGGGGCACCCCCCTAGCTTGTTACCGAGAACTTGCCCGACTCTGTAAGCAAGGTGCCATCGATTTTTCAAAGATTACCACCTTTAATCTCGACGAGTACGTCGGTCTTGGCGTGGGTGATTTACAGAGTTATTACACTTTTATGTTTACTAATTTTTTTGACTTGATAAATATTGACCTAGGGCGGGTCCACATTCTTGATGGGAAGTCATCGAACATGTACGCGACATGCCTTGAATATGAAGAGAAGATAAGAAGATGCGGTGGGATTGATTTGCAGTTGCTGGGTATCGGCACTGATGGGCACATTGCATTTAATGAGCCTGGCTCATCTCTGTCGAGTCGTACAAGAGTTAAAGCATTGTGTCGACAGACAATTGATGACAACGCACGTTTCTTCGAGAGCAGTGACCAAGTGCCTCGGTTGGCGGTAACGATGGGAGTTGGAACGATTCTCGATTCTCGTCAATGCCTATTATTGGCCACGGGAACTAAGAAATCGCGGGCAATTAGTGAAGCTTTAGAAGGTCCGATAACAAGCCAAAATACGGCTTCAGCCTTGCAATTACACCAGAAAGTAATAGTCGTGATCGATCACGATGCTTCATCGCTGCTGAAGCGTAGAGACTCATATGACCTGGCGGAATCATATATGCCAGATCCTGATGAGATCTTTTGACAGGTGCTCTTAAATAATATCCTTTAGTAGGTGGTGTTCAAAAAGTTCGGAATTTTTGACACTTCTCGCTAATCGCCACCATATTTGGGATCGGTGTCGACACAAAAAAGCCTGATTGCCTTTATTTGGTTTTCTGAAGACACAAAAAAAGGAACCAGGCATGGAT
>JAUMAI010000624.1:0-9979 GCA_032116775.1 Pirellula sp.
ACAGCAGAGAGCCGAGCAAGTTATTATTGGAAACGCTCCCATCCCCTCTGCCCCATCGCCTGCGCCTCTAGCTCCACCGCCGTTAGCTCAAGCAGCTGGAAGCTCTCAAGCAGGGGCGTCTAACCTCGGTCCAACATCTTCCGCAGAGATGGGAGCAAGCAGCGCATTGGGAAGTGGCGCGGGTGCACAAGCTGCCGGGGCACAGGATGGCTCGCCTCCCTCTGAACAAGCCAGCACTGAGAATCAGGGAAACACACCCAATGCTTCGGCTCCGGTTCCTCCGCAGGCACCGCGTCGTCTTTCGCCTCAAGAGGTTTATGACGAATTGAAACTTCGCGATGATGTTCTTAGCGGAAGTTACGCTAACGCCGTCATGATTGGTCATGGCCCCTACGAATTTAGTTTCGACTTCATCACCAATTTTTATCCGCAATCAGCCGTTAGCGCGCGAGTCTTCGTGTCTTCCGGTCAAGTTGGCCTGCTTTACGAATCTCTGAAATCAACTTGGGATCAGTTTAAACCACGTTTTCCAGGTCAATTCCCCCAGGATCCACCATCTCCGCCAACAAGCTGGGAATAAGACCTAATCAGGAAAGATGCATCGATTCATCCATCGAAGCTTGTTCTGCACTGTTTATTTGACAGCCGATTATTTGACAGCCGATTATTTGACAGCCGATTATTTGACAGCCGATTATTTGACAGCCGATTATTTGACAGCCGATTATTTGACAGCCGACGATCTTTGTGAAGGGACGCGATAGACTATGACTCAGTTACCTTACAGTGCTGAGCAACCGCTTATTTTGGCCAGTCAATCTCCGCGGCGCCGAGAATTGATGGAGGCGGCCGGTTATCCTTTTCGAGTTGCTCCTCCAGACCCAACCGCTGAATGCGGTATTTGTAGTCGTGAAACGCCTCCCGAGATGGTGGCTCGCTTAGCCTACCAGAAAGCAGCGGATGTTGCTCAACGCACAGCTACCGGAATCGTAATCGGTTGTGATACGGTCGCCGAGTGTATGGGAAAGATTTTGGGGAAACCCGAGGATCGGCGACATGCAAAAGAGATGTTAGAGTTACTCAGCGGTCGTCCTCATAGTGTCTACAGCGGTCTCTGTCTTTGGCAAAGACCTAGCGATACACGAAATATTCGCGTAGCTGTCAGTCGTCTGAGAATGTTCCCGTTAACTCAGTCGCAAATCGAAGAGTATCTCGACAGTGAACTATGGATGGGAAAATCAGGCGCATTTGGTTATCAAGATAACCATCCATGGCTTGAACTCACCGACGGAAGTCCAAGCAATGTCGTCGGCTTACCAATGGAACTTTTGGCTGAAATGCTCAGTGAGATTTAAAAGCCTTTAGTTCAAGACCTCTTCGAATCGTTTCGCCAAGCTATTCAGGCTCGATCGCATATTTCAATTGGACAGATTTAGAATCAGAACTCGTGCTCCGTTCAAGCGGCACTTCCAGTATCACAGAATCGGCTAAACAAAGTCCCTGTTCATCCGCCTGGCAATAGTAGTAGCCCACCGAGATCTGCAGAGTGCTTTGGCTTGTCTTCGGTAACATGACTTCGAACTGAAGATGGTTGTCTGTGACTTTAGCTTCCGTTTTCATGTTGAATTCGATCGCGCCGGGCTGCACCACCACGATTGGAAAGTCGGCATAGGTATTCAATTTCCAACCATCCGCCACTTCGAATTCCAAATCGATTTGCAACTTTTCTACCTCGTTGCCGATCGGTTGTAGGGCTACTTTGCTACGGCGAATTCCTGTGGGTAACTTGATATCTTCTGGACGTAGTTTGGGTTTGGGAGGCGCCAGTCCAGTGACTTGAAGCGTTGATAATTGTCGATTCGATAAATCGAATATCCTGATCAGGTGATTGTTCGTGTCAGCGATATAGAGTCGATCTTGTTGTACCCATAAACCACCCGGTTCATCGAACTTGGCTGGTGTGTCCGTATTACCGGGTTGGCCATCACCAACCAGCGTCCTGACAGCACCTGTGTTGGCATCGACCACTTTCACTTTGTTGTTGTACGTGTCAGCGACGTAGATTTCACCATTGCGATAGGCTACCGCTAGAGGATGTTGCAAAAGAGCTTTAGCTTTCGGGCCGTCTACATCTCCAAAGGTGAAAAGGCGATTGCGAGGTAGGCTGGCTGTTCCGATGATCGTCGTGACTCGCCCAGTGCCATCCAGTGGAACAGCACGAATCGAACTTCCCTCGCTGTCCGCAACAAACAATGATTTTCCATCACTGCTAAGGCCGCTAGGCTGCGCAAACGAAGAAGAGCCTTCATCGTACGTTCGCTTCGGCAATAGTACTCCATCCACAATGTCTTCACGGCCATTACCGGCATACTGGGCAATTCCCTCACCCTTTAGATCCATCTTCCATATCTGATGAGGTCCAGCCATTGCAATATACAAGTCATCTTCATGGATCCATAAATCCCATGGACTACCCAAGGGAATTGAAAGTGGAGCACGCATTAGTTTTTTGGGAACAGCAGCGCCGATGTTAAGGCCGGGCCAAGCGGTTTCCGTCTGTTTTCCTGTGCCTGCAACAGTAGCAACCGATTTGCTTTTTAAATCGACTCGCCGAATTAAATGGTTCTCTGTATCTGCGACCCACAGCACTTCATCGCGATACGCCATACCTTGCGGATGGTTGAACATCGCGTTTTCAAAATCGCCATCCTTCAAGCCTTGTGTCCCAGATCCAATCGTCGCTTGTACGACACCATCGCGATCGGTAATCACAATACGATTGTGGTTACTATCGCTGATAAATACGCGCTCTCCTTGGTCATCGGTTATCACTTTGCCCGGAAAGCGAAGTGGTGTCTCTTTCTCAGCGATCTCGACAAGATCGAACACAACCTGCCGTTCATCTAAGGTTCCTTTGCGTTTGTAAAACGCAGTCGCTTTTTTCAGTACATCTTGCAATTTGTCATAGGTTATCTCGCCAGCGTTGGCCCAAATCGCATATCCCTCCGGATCTATTAAGACAAGTGTTGGCCAACTGCTAACACCGAGCTGATTCCACAAAAGATGTTGGGAATCATTAAGTACCGGATGCTTGATCTCGTATCGAAGAATAGCGGAGCGAATGTTGTCGGTGTCCTTCTCAGTTTCAAATTTGGCTGTATGAACGCCTACAACAACCAATTCTTTACCAAACTCATCCTCTGCTTTTTTTAGCGTTGGCAAAATATGCATGCAGTTGATGCAGCAATAGGTCCAAAAATCCAACAACACAAGCTTTCCCTTCAGATCGCTCAGACGCAACGACGTCTTTGTGTTGAGCCAATCGACTCCCTCAGGAAATTCGCCGATGCGCTGCCGCGGACCGAATGGGCCGTCTGCCTGCGCTGGAAATGATGCAAGTGCGATTGGTGTTGCGGAAGGCTGGATGTATTCGCTCTTACTTGAACGGCCAGCGGAGGCTGCTGGGTCGATAAGCCCCCAATCTGTCCTGCGTCCTGTAGTCCAAGCAGCAAACATTACCATCGCAAGGACAAAGATGACTTCAGAGGCGATCCATAGTCTGATATGTCGACGATGAAACTCGATAAAATGGTGCATCGAGGCGTTCTCCAAAAGACATAAATGCCGTGTGGTGAATTTCCAATACCAATCAATTTAGCCGCATGCCGGCAGCGCTTGGCTGCCCCTCTAGTTTAACCGCTAGCCCAGGCCTTGCCTGCTAATCGCAGCATTTTTAGGCTGGAGTTGGCAGCATACGAGACCTAGAAGTGGTACTTCGCGTAATATTGTCCCCAAATACTGCTGCGATTCGCTATGAATACTCCCCCCCGATACCGGCTGTCAGCTCAAACTTCGGTTGGCACCAATGTGGGTTTGGATTAAAAGCCAGGAAGCACTTATCCAACTGTTTTCTCCGCATCCTAGTTCTCCAGCTCTATTGCTAGCAAAATTGAGCAGTACTTTCGACGCTGGTTGCTGTTCTCTAAGACCAGGATTGCGGAAATGCGAGTCTAGAAAATCTGTAACGATTACGATTAATTTGCCGATAACCAAGACTAGCCCGCGTCGTCAGCGGGTGCATGGCACTCAGCATTGGATGTGGTTCAACGAATTTCGGTCGGAAGGATAGGACATGGATTCTGCAGCGACACCTGTGGCCGCCGGCAGTTCACTACGAGGTCAGTTTCCCTCGTTCCTAAAACGGGCGGTGCATTTTCTGCTGGCAACTATCATTGTCAGCGTTTTTGGTTCCGAAATGGCTCATGCGCAGTCTTGGGCAACAAAGATGTTCAAAGAAACATCGCACGACTTCGGGGCCGTTGCGCGCGGCGCCAAGACGGAATTCGAATTTGAAATAACCAATATCTATGAAGAAGAATTGCATATCGCTTCGGTGCGTAGCAGTTGCGGTTGCACCACACCACGAATTACGAAATCAAATCTTAAGACGTGGGAGAAAGGTTCGATTGTTGCCCAATTCAATACTCGTTCCTTTGTTGGCAAGAAAGCAGCCGTCGTTACTGTGACGATCGATAAGCCGTACTACGCTGAAGTGCAGCTCACAGTCTCTGGGCACATTCGATCTGATATCGTCGTTGAGCCAGGCGAAGTGCAGTTCGGAGAAGTCGATCAGGGGGCTACCAAGTCAACGCTGCTGGATGTGAGTTACGCTGGTCGCAGCGACTGGAAGATCGTGGATGTGCGAAGTCAGTGCGAATTCCTGTCCGTAAAAATGCAGCGCAACTCGCTGAATAACGGACAAGTGGGATATCAGCTTCAAATCGGACTCAAAGAGAATGCGCCTGTTGGGCTACTGCAACAAGAGATTGTCTTAGTAACCAATGATGCGCAATACGAACGAGTTTCGATTCCGGTCTTTGCCAATATTATGCCTCCTCTGACCATCGCTCCTTCCGTGCTTTCGTTGGGGGATGTGTTACCTGGTGAAACAAAGCAGCAACGCATCGTGGTTCGAGCCAAGGAATCATTCTCTATAACCGAGATCTCATGTGATGATGAGCGATTCACCTTCAAAGTTCCCGATGGAGTCAAGCCGGTTCATTTGATTCCTTTTGAATTCGTCGGGACGGAATCCGTGCCGGGTGAGTTCAAGCAAACAGTGCGCGTTAAAACGAGTTTGGGCGAAGAGTTGACTGCTGAATGTATCATCAGTGGATCGGTGACCCGGTAACGTGTAGCGGTCATCGGCTTCAGCGAATGAAATAGCTACGGATCATCTCGGGCTCAGTCCCGAGCATGAACTAACCACAAGGCTTGATCGGTAGTTACTTGTGATAACGCAATACATTCACCGAATTTGCGCTTCTAACGGAAGTCGGCGTGCGATGTCCAAGCAAGCCTGCTGATCATGAGCCCGCTGTGATAAGCGGGATGATCTAAATTGTTCCAGGCCGCCGCGTGATAGGCTTGGGTTTCGATTGCGTCTGACTCGCGGACAATAGAAGCCGTTCTCGGCCTTATTCTTTATTTTCTGTGTTTTTCGGATTGAGGTCTACGCGCTCGGCAAACCAAATAACGTCGGCTGAGTCTTTAGTTGCAGGGGCTCCATCTTTCGTCGCACTGTGGGCAATCACAAAAAGGAGATACTCGTCATCTCCTGGAGAGTCCAGCAAAAGGGTTGGGTGTAACTCTGCCTTTCGCAATCGTAGATTTTTTCTCGGAGTGCGATCGGTATCGGATGAGGCAGTGCCGGTTTCTGGATCGCCAGGTGCGGCTCCATCAGGAGCGGTGTCACCGCTTTCCGCGTTCGCGATTATATTTCGCCGAATCCTCATGATCCAAGAGGGAGTATCCGCTGCTGCGGTTTCCGAGAGTGGAAAGTCATCGACTAGCTGCTCACTGTTCTCCTGTGGCAGTTCTGTGTTTTCCGTTGGTGATGCTGCATTATCCTTTGGTGACTCTGTGGCATCAGGCGAATCAGCTGGCTTTTCAGCGTCTGGTTGCGACTCGCTCGCGATCTCATTTGAGTTGCTCAGTCCATCTTCTGCTTCTGCAGGCTTGGATGGTTCATCGGTCGTTGGCGTTTCAAGTGATCCAATCAATGCCATCCCAACGCCAGGTTTGATAAAGGCTGGTTTGAGTGTCAATTTCGCAAAGCCCCCAGCCCGGACAAGCTGGACTAATTCGGGTGAATCGACAATGTCTCGAGCGAGTTTGGAAAGCTGCTGTTTCCATACTGTATGGCTCGGTTGATCTGCTACTTTGGCATAAACCTCAACGGCTCTTGCAAGATTGGAGTAGAATTCATTGGCAACCTTTCGTCTTGCATCAGCACCTTTATCTTTGACACTCGGCCAGGCGGCGATGGCTTCGCGAGTCGATGCAAGCGACTGCATTAATACTTCGGTATCGCTCGGAGTTGTCTTCGCAATTTCAGGTGTTCCAGGTAAGGACTTCGATACAACACCCGATGTGGGTGAGGGCGTGTCGGTCTTCTCCTCAGGTAGAGCGCTCTGGCTTTCTAATTTCATGCTTCCGAGTGGTGAGTCACCAGCTGGTTTGCGTTCCGATTCCGCGAGCGACGCCGCCAGTTCCGCTTCAAAGTCGCGCTTAATACTGTTGGTCGTAGCTGTGCTGCTTTGGCTTCCTGACGGCTCGGGATCCGAAAAGCTAGTCGATCGGTATGGATGGAATTTTCTGGGGACGATCCAAGGGATATACCGAGCTACTTCTTTGCCAATGCCGCCGACATCTTTTCCAAGAACATGCCAAATCAACAGTAATGAAATTGGGATCGCTAATGCACCACCCAATACGACTTGGATAATTCCCAACCAGGCTGATGAAGACTTCTTTTTCTTTCGTTGAAACTCTTCATGCGAAATAGGTTTGAACTTGGACCAGTCTTGCTGCTTGATGGGTTGGCGGCGCGTTAGATCAGCTTTCGGAGCCTCTTTTCCTGTAGGGACTGGCATTTTTGTTTCAGCAGTTGATCCGGATGAAGGAGTGGAGTTGGAATCTTCCTTCGTATCTTGTTGTCGCGGAAGCGGAGGGGGATTGTTTACGTCGTCGCTGGATGAGGGTGAACTGGAGTTCTCAGACGCCACGGCTTGAGGAGTCGAATGGCTGAGTTCCGATTCAGTTGTTTCTTTATCGACGACTATCCAGGTTTGCTCCGCGGCCGAAAGAAGTTGCGCAGCTCGAACAACCCGTTTACAGATCGGGCACTGCAGTAATGTCTCAGGAGCGATCGGGTCAGGCAGACGGATCGTGTTTTGACAATGCGGACAAGGTTGACCTGACATAACTTGTTATTCTGGAACTAGGGAGGTAACGTGCGGGTAAGCGAGGCTTCCAGTCTGGGACTCTGATTGTATACCGAATTTCTAACAAGTTAGTCCGATTTCATATTCCGTGCATTACTTTCACAGAAATTATCTTCCATTTCGCGTGAGATACCCTCGCGAAGTTCCGCCACCGGCAGATCAGTTCGGGCTAACACTTCGAGAGCCTAAATACGATTGGCAAGTTATGTTTTTAGCCGAGTGGAAATACAGAGACTTAGTGCTGAGCAAGTGGATCATCTAGCGCTAGGAGGATAGGTCCTCAGTCATGTGAAAAAGTGTTTATGGAATATCACAGCGAACTGATGTAAGCCACCGGCAGCCAAGTAGAGCAAGTTGTTGAACGAGTCGGAAAAGAGATTAATTCGCCAGCAGGCCCGTTTCACTTAATTTGCTGCGCAAGTAGTTGATGAACGCATCTGCTGCGAGAGGCTGACCTGTTATCTGCAGGACAAGTTCAGTGGATTGGTACCGTTTGCCATGCGAGTGCACCTTAGTTCTCAGCCAGTTTAGCAAAGGTGCAAAATCGCCGCGTTGATGTAGAGAAGCCAAGTCTCCGATTTCTTGTGCGATAGATTCCATGATTTGAGCGGCGATAAGATTGCCAAGAGTGTAAGTTGGGAAATAGCCGAAAAGACCGGCGCTCCAGTGTACATCTTGAAGGCAACCTTCTGCGTGATGTGTTGGCTCAATTCCGAGATACTCCTGATACAGTGAACTCCATGCATCAGGTAAGTCTTTGGCTTCTAGTTGACCAGCGATCAGGGCGCGCTCGATTTCGAAGCGTATGGCGATATGAAGGTTATAGGTTGCTTCGTCTGCTTCAACACGAATTAAACTTGGTGTTACCAGGTTGGTTTGCACATACATATCATTCTCGCTGTGAGACGAAAAATGATCCTTGAAGTGCTTGTTGACTTGGGGGAGACACCAGCACCAAAAAGCGAGACTGCGACCGACAATATTTTCCCACAATCTCGATTGCGATTCATGGACCCCTAGGGAAGCATAACTTCCTAGTGGAAGTCCGTAGTGTTGCACTGGTAGGCCTTGTTCGTACATCCCGTG
The DNA here is from genome assembly GCA_032116775.1 of Pirellula sp. Taxonomy (GTDB): domain Bacteria; phylum Planctomycetota; class Planctomycetia; order Pirellulales; family Pirellulaceae; genus JAFLCP01. The sequence continues at coordinate 8,373 of JAUMAI010000624.1, forward strand.
GCCAGCCTCATGCAGAGTACTGTAAAGGCCACTCAGAAAGTCTGTTTCGTTATATCGCGACAGAATGCGGCAATCTCTTGGGCCAAGGGTTGTACAGAATGGATGATCGGTTTCATCCAAGCGACCAGCCGAGAAGTCGAAGCCGACTTGTTGAGCCACGAATCGGTTGAAGTTCCGTTGCAGATGGATCGGGATTGGAGCGTGCGCAGTCTGTGGTCCTTTGCGTCGCGTGTTTTCAGCTGCTTCGGCAACGATTGGAACCAAACGCGAACGCAAATCGGTAAACATAGTTGCTAGAGCTGATTCGTTCGCTCCTTCCTCGTACTGATCTAACAGACCGTTGTAGGCTGAGCCATCAATCGCCAGAAGTTGCGCTTCCTCTCTTTTCAGAGCAACAATCGTTGACAAAGAGGGAAGGAATTGTTCAAAGCTTTTAGCGCTGCGGGCAGCTACCCAGGCTTGCTGTCCCAGCACAACCGCTTTGGTGGTGGCTTGTACCAATTCCAGCGGAAGTTTTTGTCGGCGCAGGAGTTCACGCCGCAAGCATCGCGCAGTGACAGCCAAATCGCTGTGAGGTGCCTCTTGAGTGGCGGTGCCCCAGATTTGCTCAATGCGTTCAGCTTGCTGAGTATCGGTGCGACGAGCATGGATCAAGCCGCTGAGATAGGTTACTTGGTCGGCTCGATAGGCACCCGCAGCCTCGGGCATACCAGTCCGTTCATCCCATTCCAGGGTTGCCTGAATACTTTCTAGCAAGGCTGTTTCGCGTTCCCAGTTGCAGGTCGATTCCAGGACTTGCTCGAATTGATTCATAGAACTCACGCTAATGATTAACTGCTGTAGCCCAAATTGCGCTCAATTTGTCGAGCGCGTTCGTCTAGTCCGGTGCCTCGAGGGCCACTGTCTGGGTTGCCGCGTAGGCCGTCGCCTAAGCCGGAGTTAGGCCCGTTGAAACCGGGGCCTCGGAGCCATTTCGGCAGGCCACAACCGCTGGTCGTGCAAAACGTCAATGCACAGGCAGCAACCATGGCCAGGCCCGCATTTCGTAGGGAGTTGCTTCTCAGTCTAGAACCATCGCTTTGCTGAGTAAATTTCGACGAAATAGGCATGCGTCCAGTTCTCCGGGAAAACGCCGAAATGGTATTAGAAATACATTTGCCGATCCGTAGGATCATTTGGCAAATTTGGCCCTTCTCGTCCAGGTCAAAAAATGGCTGATTTTTGATTAAACCCCCGACATCCTAGGGGGCGTCGTAGAGAATTACCGGCCGAGTAGTTAATATGGGATGGATCGATCTGGCTAGAAAAAGCTTTCAGTGGTTTTGGATACTGGGGGTTATGGATTCTGGGGGTTGTTGATTCTGGCGTTGTCGCGGGCTTATGACGGACTCGCCCATTTGGAGCTTGGTTCGTGGTCTTGACGGTTTGTCGAGGCTGCAGGCAAGGGCCCAAATGGTTGTTGGCGAGATGGTTGGCGAGCGACAGGATGGGGTTGGCCTTGACGTAGTCAGGCCGGATTCCAGCGACTGACGCGAATGGACAAACTCGAGTGAATTCAGAAGCCCAATAGAACCTACAGGCTCAAGATGAGCTGTTGGTCGCTGAAA
>JAUMAI010000625.1:0-7520 GCA_032116775.1 Pirellula sp.
AAAAGCGCCCAGATGCTCTGGGAAAGAGGCGTAAATTTTGTGGCCTTGGTAATCACGGAACTGGCGAAAGACGCAAAGGATCTTTAATTCAGGTAAGAAGTAATTCAGGCAAGCAACGTCCCTTGCGCAAGCGAAGAAACGAAGCGGATCCTATTGCAAGTTTTCAACCGCGAGTTACCGGCCAGCTGGACAAGTGGTCTGCGGGGCAGCTACTCGGACTTTTTCGGTTCTGTTGGACCAAGACGTCGACGGCTAGGTTGTTCCAAGTGAGCTAGCACTAACGCTAGGTCCGCCGGCGTGATGCCGCTAATGCGACTAGCTTGGTCGAGGCTGGTGGGTTTGATGCGACTGAGTTTCTGTTTGGCCTCGGTACGCAGACTCTGGATCGACTCGTATGGAAAGTCTAGAGGCAGTTTCTTGGTCGATAGCCGCAATTGTCGTTCTACTTGCTGCGATTGCCGAACAACATAACCTTCGTACTTGATGTCATACTCTACCTGTTCAGCCACCGACTGGGAGAATTCCTTGAGCTCAGGGACACGCTGTGTCATTTCATCCCAGGTAACTTCGGGTCGGCGAAGGTACTTGGAGGCTGGTTGCTGTTCGACGCGACCTGCTTCAAGTAACTCTTTGGCTTTGGCAATATCGGCTTCTTTTTGTTGATAGACTCGCCAGCGGTCTGCTGATATCAAGCCGAGCGAATGAGCCAACGGTGTAAGGCGGCGATCGGCATTGTCTTGGCGAAGCATCAGTCTGAACTCGGCGCGGCTGGTAAAGAGTCGGTAGGGTTCGTCGACTCCTCGCGTAACTAGATCATCCACCAGCACACCGAGGTAAGCTTCATCGCGACGAGGTGTTAAGGGTGGGCGGCCGAGCAGTTTGAGAGCCGCATTGGCACCCGCGATCAGGCCTTGCCCTCCGGCTTCTTCATAGCCGGTGGTTCCATTGATTTGGCCAGCAAAATAAAGACCTTGGATGGCTTTGGTTTCTAGCGTTGGTAGCAATTGATCGGGTGGGCAGAAGTCGTACTCAACGGCGTAACCATAACGCATGATTTGTGCATGTTGCAAACCGGGGATCAGGCGGAGAATCGCATCTTGCACATCGCGAGGTAGGCTGGTTGAGATACCGTTGACATAAATTTCTTGCGTGTGACGACCCTCTGGTTCCAGGAACAATTGGTGCTGAGTTTTATCAGCGAAACGCACGATCTTGTCTTCAATCGAAGGGCAATAACGTGGACCGCATGTTCGTATTTGACCGCTATACATTGGAGCGCGATGCAAGTTTTGGCGAATCAGATCATGTACCGCTTGGTTGGTGTACGTGATCCAGCACGGCATTTGTGGTTGAGTTAGCGACTCGGTTAAGAACGAGAAAGGTTGGGGATTCTCGTCTCCTGGTTGGCGTTCGGTCTGCGAATAGTCAATTGAGCGGCTTAGAAGTCTTGGTGGTGTTCCGGTTTTGAATCGATCGATTCGGAAGCCGAGTCGAGCCAGAGCGGCGCTGATTCCAGAGGTCGTTCCCTCCCCTGCTCTACCACCGGCAGTTTTAGCTTCACCGGTGTGCATGATCGCTTGTAAGAAAGTTCCGGTTGTTAACACGACAGCAGCCGCGATGAATTCCGCTCCTCCTCGGACTCGCACTCCGCGGATGTAAGTGGTGCCGTTTATTTCTTCAGCGATTAGGTCTTCTACAAGTTCTTGGCAAAGCGAAAGGTTTTCTGTTTCCTCGATACGGCGCTTGATTTCAAACTGATAGGCTTTCTTATCGGCTTGAGCACGCGGTGAATGCATCGCCGGTCCCTTGCGACGATTGAGCATGCGAAATTGAATTCCGGTGGCATCGATGGTCTCTCCCATCAATCCTCCTAAGGCATCGATTTCACGAACCACGTGTCCTTTGGCGACACCACCGATAGCTGGGTTACAGCTCATTTGTCCCACGGTGTCGAGGTTGCCAGTTAACAGAGCTGTTTTGGCACCGAGACGAGCTGCGGCTGCTGCAGCTTCCGTACCGGCATGACCAGCGCCGATGACAACAACATCAAAAATATATCGACAAGGATTGGAATGGCTCACGTCGCTTGGATCCACATGTTAAACGTTAAACGGCGAGGGAAGTCCGGGACTTCATTGGACGGATACGATGCGTTCGATCAACGCCCGCGAGCCTGCTGAATACGGGGGAGCTTTATAAAGCTTCCCAATCAACAGGCTACTCGCCACTGCATCTCATGACGCCATTGTATGGACAGCTTCTCCTAGTAGTCGACGCCAAACTGAAGACCCGCGGCTTCAATTTACCCAATCGTTAAGCTTTCGCTGCTTGGAATGTTGGACGCTTCGCTGGCGTTTTTTGAAAGTGCCCCAGGTTTTCTATTGATGAATTCAGGGGCTCTCCCGCCGAAGAAAAACCGAAGCCACTTGATTTGCGGCGGGAGCAACGTGAGGACTGTACGCATGGTAACGTCCATGCACAAGACTTTAAAGCTTCGGTAACGGCTCGAGAGGTGGCTGTAGGATTGGGGTTGGCCCCATGTTTGGACGGAATCGTTCTTGCAACACTGGCAACTTAGGCGTTCAGGCATGACCCGCAAGTGGGATCGAAAGTATATTTCGCGTTTGATCATCTCATGTGCCTTCAGTTCAGCCGTTCTCGGTAGTGGCTTTGGCTCGGCGTCACTAGCGTTCGCGCAAAATCAGCCCAAAGTTCCCGCACCTAATACTGCGGGCGAAGATCCGGTGGGCGAAGCTGATTATTTTCCAGCCATCGATGGAGCCCGGGGTGGCGTTAAGCCAAAACGTGAGATTCAGCCGGTTTTCTACTCTGCCCGTCGCTTCTCGATTCCCTTTTCTGTGGCTGCGACAGGTCGACAACCCGTCGAGGTTCAACTCCTTATTAGTCGCGATGGAGGAGAAAACTGGCAGGCGCACGAACGGGCAAGACCGGAGGCTCGCAGTTTTGCGTTCGCTGCCGAAGAGGATGGCAACTATTGGTTCAGCCTGCGAACGATCGACGAACGTGGAATGGCATACCCCAATCAAAACGAGATGCTTCACGTCATCATCGATTCACAGAAGCCAGATCTTGGTTTAGCGATCGATATGAATCATGCCGGTGAGATGGAAGCAGAATGTTCCATCGGTGAGCCATGGATCGATACCAACTCGGTTGTTCTCGAGTATCAAACCGATGATGAACTAAAGTGGGTGGCGATTCCCGTAGAGTTCAAGCCGGGAGCAGTGCCTGGCTTGTGGGGCGGTAAAACAACCTGGCAACCTTCGGTGGCAACTCGCAACGTGATGGTGCGATTGACTGCTAGTGACCGAGCGGGAAATAAGGCCGAAGTCACTCGAATGTTTTCTATGCCGCGCACCGCGGTATTGCCGGGCGGAATGCAACTCGCCAGTCAACGTCAAGGTAATGATAGTCAGAGGAATGACAATCCATTGAACTGGTCTGCAGACCGGACAGGAGATCGAACAGCACCGCTGGAACATACGCCTGGTGCTTCTCCCTGGTTACCATCGATGAGTGCTCGCAGCGTTGATGAGGCTCGACGAACAAAATCTAGAGAGCCAAGAATTCCAACCGGCACAGCACTAAGTGGTGGTTCGCGCATTCCCGCCCCTAAACCTAGTGCGATTCCCGGTGCTAACGACCCAGCACGAATGCAAGCTCAGTGGGAATCTTCCCAGCCAGCGAGTTCGGTCGCATCGCCTGAGGCTCAGTTCGATCCTGAACAAGCTTTGGCCAGTTCAGGCTCAAAACCTAGTACCGTTCCGCCAACTAAGCGACCAACCCGTAATGTTGAAAGCGGATTAGCCAATCGGGCTGCAACAGGCCCTGGCCGTTTGGCAACTACGCAAGCAGATCAAGATCTGCAGCTTCGGTTACCAGACACCGAGCCGGAACCCACTACCATCGAAGGACTTGAAGAACCCGACAGCGGCTCGGCACCAGAGAGTGCAAAGAGCGATACACTACCTACTCCACCGGCCGTCGAAGAACTTCCTCCGCCGGAACCAATGCCCGAAGCAACCGCTCCAGCGCTGACAAACGAGGACCCCAACTCGCCAGAGCCAAAGCTCGCGCCATCGCCAGCGAAGACACCGAAGACCAAACTGGAAGTACCCGCTGGACGCTTGCCTGTTGCTCCAGAAGCAGAAGATGAAAGCGGCGCGTTGGATGTGCCCATGAATCCTCACGATCAGAACACATTCTATTCGCGCTCGAAAGCGTTCAGTCTCGACTACTCTATCGATGTCACTCGCGGCAGTAGTGTTTCGGCCATTGAATTGTGGGGCACGATGGATGGTGGTAAGTCGTGGAGCAAATGGGGTGAAGACGAGGACCGAGAAAGTCCGTTTGATATCACGGTTGAGGAAGAGGGCTTATTCGGATTTCGTGTTGTTATCGTCGGTTCGAATCTAGTGGCCAGCAATCAACCGAGGGCCGGCGATCCTGCCGATGCTTGGATCTATGTTGATGCTCAAACGCCCGACGTCAAAATCATCAGTGCTGTTTACGGTGTCGGCAATGAAGCTGGTAATCTGGTCATTGAATACACTTGCAACGATGATCAGTTGATTGATCGCCCCATCAGCATTTCGTTCAGCGATCGTCGCGATGGTCCTTGGACGACCGTCGCCTCAGGACTGAAGAATACGGGCCGTTATCTTTGGCCAGCCGAACCCAACTTACCGAAGCGAATCTACTTGCGCATCGAGGCTGTTGATAAGGCCGCCAACATTGGAGTGCATCGCTTGGATGTTCCTGTCGATGTTGAAGGACTAGCTCCCCGTGGACGGATCAAGGGATTTAGGCCGATTGAAAATTAGGCGCCAAATCGGGCGGCTGGGGGGCGTTTTTCGGCCGGTTTTTCCAGCTAGCTGATCCAAAAAGTGGTACCTCAGCGTTCCCGGCTAACCTCGGACTTGCCGCAGTTGTGGCTGGAAAGAGTTCGTTCTACCTACCTTTGAGTCGTTACTGGACCTGGGGGTACGATTAAGCGGACCTCGGGTCACTGGAATGGGTTGGCAGATTCTGCTCTGCACTTCTCGGCATCAGGCACCCATTACTCGGAAATCGCTGAATGTTCCCGAGGAATGCGTGTGTTTATTGAGTTTTTCTCCAGCACTCTATTTAAACGCCCCGGCGGTAAAACTCACGCATTATTCAGCGGAATTCCTGGCGGTATCGCATGGTAGTCGCCATTCGGCGGTTGGACCAAACTTCACAAAAGGCTACGATGTAAGCCAGAGGAAGGCGTTGGCTTTCGGCGTTGGCTTTCAGGGCACATTAGGAAAGTAAACGCATAACATGAACTGCTCCCGCTAGCGTTGCTTCGCGACCGGGAGAGCATTGAAGGATTTGTGCTTTCGGACTCCTTCACAAACGCTTCAGGAATATTAGGTGTAGCTATGTCATCTGTTAACCCATCGGATCGCTGGACACTTCCCCCTTTAGGTAACAATCCTTCGTCCCAGCAGGCTGGCACGACTCCTGGTAGTTTTGCAAAGACCCCCAAAGTACTTCCTGGTCAAGCAGGGGCCTATACCTTTTCGTCGCCAGATACACCTGGCATGCCACCCGCATCCAGCAAGACCGCTTGGGACTTTTTACCGGCGGGCTGGAGCACCGAGGAGTTGCCTTCGGCACCTAGCGGTGGAGCGGTGAAGAACAATGGCGAGGTAATCTTTGAGCAAGCCGATGGATCTTGGCGACGAGTCCGTTTTCCTGTGACCTTCGTCCCCAGCACACAATTGGAATCGGCTCGCTTGGGGATTATGACTCCGGAAATGGTTCGCGTTGCCGAGCGTGAGTCTCATTTGACTCAAGAACAGGTTCGAGACGAGGTGGCGGCGGGGAGAATGGTTATCCCAGCCAACAAGGTGCACTTAGGTTATCGATTGGATCCTATGTGTATCGGACGCGCTTCCAAAACAAAGATCAATGCCAACATGGGAGCTTCACCGGTTTCATCGAGCACCGATGAAGAAGTGGAAAAACTCCAATGGGCTGAACGCTGGGGTGCAGATACCGTCATGGACTTAAGCACCGGTGGCGATCTTGATGCTTGTCGCGCGGCAATTGTCCAGAACAGCCGTGTACCTATTGGTACAGTGCCGATCTATTCCATGATCATAGGTCGCAAGATCGAGCAACTAACAGTCGAGATCATTCTTGAATCGCTAGAACATCAAGCGAGTCAAGGCGTCGACTATTTTACCATTCACGCTGGAGTGTTGCGCGAGCACTTGCCATGGGTCAAACGCAGGTTGATTGGCATTGTTAGTCGTGGCGGTTCTCTCCTGGCCAAATGGATGTTACATCATCAACAGCAGAACCCTATGCACACACATTGGGAAGATATCTGCGAGATCATGCGAAAGTATGATGTCACATTTTCAATTGGCGATGGTCTCCGGCCTGGCGGTTTGGCTGATGCCACCGATGCAGCCCAGTTGGGTGAGTTATCGACTTTGGGCGAACTGACTGAACGAGCATGGCGGTGTGGAGTCCAGGTTATGGTGGAAGGACCAGGCCATGTTCCCTTTGACCAAATTGAATACAACATGAAGTTGCAACGCCAGTTGTGTCACGGCGCCCCGTTTTATGTGTTAGGTCCTTTGGTAACGGATATGTTCCCGGGCTACGATCACATTACCAGTTGCATCGGTGCCACTGCCGCCGGTTATCACGGCGCGAGTATGCTTTGCTATGTGACCCCCAAAGAACATCTCGGTTTACCAAAGCGTGATGATGTGAAGCAAGGTTGTGTGGCTTATAAAATCGCTGCTCACGCTGCAGACGTCGCGCTCGGTATCCCCGGTTCTCGAGATCGTGACGATGAACTTACCAAGGCACGCGCTGCACTCAACTGGGAGAAACACTTCGAATTGAGTTTCGATCCCGATTTGGCTCGCGCATACCACGATGAAGACCTCGATGTTGATACGGACTTCTGTGCGATGTGTGGTCACGACTGGTGTAGCGTTCGAATCTCGAAAGAGATTGTAGAATTCCATTCCGGAAAAGATGAGCAGTATCAGTGGAACCGCGCGAAGGTCACCTCGGCACTGAATGAAGAGCAACGCGAGATTCTGGAAAAACGAGGGGTTTTATCACCAGATGAAATACATCGCTTGGCATCCAAGACGAAAAAAGTGGTGAGCGGTGATGGTCAGAAAGCCAGTTGCCACAGCGACTTGGTTGATGCGGATCAGGCCAAGGCGATCCAAGAAAATTTCATTGAATCGGTCGCCAAGTAGTTTCTCTAAATCATTGTATTCGTCTCCGCTATGTCGCAACCAAAATGCATCATCGAGGAAATGCTAAAGCCTTCTGCCAACCGGCATAAAGTTGGGAGGATGGGGGTGGTATTTGGCGATGATGCTTTTTTGCGCCGCTGGGCTCTGCATTGGCTCATCGAACAGACAGGCGTACAGCCGGAGTGGGTCCATTTTTTTGATGGAGATACTGCGGATTGGGTTGACGTTCATGACGAGATCGCC
>JAUMAI010000626.1:0-2613 GCA_032116775.1 Pirellula sp.
GACTCTATCTTGTCGACGTAAAGGAATCTCCTTAGCTTGTACCCTTTTCCATCGAATCGTTGGTGCTTGGAGTAGTCGGTGAGGCGCCGCCAGTCGAATTTTGGAAGAGTTGTTGGAATGCGGTTTGGCAGGATACGGCATCGGCAGGATAAGGCATCGGCAGGATGCTGTTCGGCAGTCCGCTGTTCGGCAGGATAAGGCCGGCCCCGTACCAGGTTGGTTTAGGCTGCTTGGAAGTTCATCGCTGCGAGTGATTCGAATTAGACCAGAGTTATTGCATGAGAACGTTATTGACGGAAAAGGAACTCGAGGAGGGTGTGGCTGCCATGGCACGCCAAATCGGCGCTGCTTATGGTGATCGCCCGCTTACGGTGATCGCGATCATGACAGGGGCCCTGATCGTGATGGCTGATCTTATTCGTCATCTGGATATGCCGCTGAAGGTTGGGCTTATTCAGGCCAGTTCGTATCGGGGTGGAACTGAGTCTGGTGAGTTGTCGATCACGGAAACGATGCAACTCGATGTACGTGAGCGAGATGTTCTTATCCTCGACGATATTTTTGATACGGGTAAAACCTTACATGAAATGATGGCTCGAATTGCGGAATTGAAGCCCCGAACTTTGCGATCTGCTGTTCTGTTAAATAAAGTAGGCAAACAGCAAGTTGGAATGCAGCCGGATTTCGTCGCCTTCAATATTCCTGATGAATTTGTGGTCGGTTACGGATTAGACTATCAAGATCATTATCGCAACCTTCCTTATCTCGCGGTTCTAGAACCGCAAGATCTACAAGCTTCGTTTTCCTTATGACTCATCTTCGACTGGTCATCGTTGCTCGCCATTTTTGGCCATGGGTTGATGACGCGACCTTGAGGCTCCAAAGTTGGTTGACGGAGTGGAACAAGCTTGGAATTGAACTGCAACTGTTGACGCCGCAGTGGCATATGCGTTGGCCTTTGCGCTGCGTGGCTGAGGAAATTCAGGTGCACCGTATTGGGCCGGCTCCTTCATCACCTCGTGGCATGAAAGCCTATTTGAAAAACTTGATTGATTGGATGATTTTGCATCGTCAAAAATTCGATGCAATTTTGTTTGACTCCGGGCTCGCTGAGGCGAATGCCTGCTGCGCGACACGTGAGCTAGCCGACAAGGCAAAACTCTACTGGTTTGAAGCGAGCGGCGAGAGTGGACTTGTCCCCGCGGAGATGCCGCGCGAAGTTTTAGATGCCCTACGACGTGTGGATCAGGTGCTTGTACCAGGGGCAGCGGAAGAACGATTGCTACGAGCCGTCGGTATTAAGGGCGACAAAATTGATCGCTTAGGTTTGTCGGGTGGCAAGGTGCTGGCACGTGGCCCTACCGATCGGCAGCAAGCCAAGCAAATACTCAGTCATGCGTGTGGTGACTTATTCGTACCGATGGATGGCCGCGTTGTTTTGGTACCCAGTTGTATGCGGCATCCCAATGGCATCAGGATGTTCTTGCAGGCGATCGATCCTATCTTGGATCAACAGCCCAATTTGCGTGTCTGGTTTGTAGGAGACGGTCCACAGCGAGGGCAAATCTACGAGCGAACTAGGGATATGGATGGAGCTCGCCAGATAGCGATGCCTGGTAATTTCGATTCCCCAGAAGAATTGTTGCAAGTTGCCGATGTATGTGTCCTGACAACACCGGGCGAAGGTTTAGGGTTTTATGCACCCATGGCTTGGACAAACCGAATTCCGTGCTTGCTTCCCAATACGGCTCAAGGTCGTGAATGTACGCCTGCTTCAGACCAGTGGGGATTATACGGCCAGGGTGATATGATGCATCTCAGAGAATTGTTGCTCAGGGCATTGGGGGAACGTAATCCCAATTCAAACGAGCCTAATGGAGTTAACAGAACGCGCCCGGTGACAATATGGAGTTTGCCGCAGTGGGAAAAATGGTTGAATATGCGTGATGCAAGGCAAGCAATCTCGACGGCCGAACAAGGAGGAGAAGACGTGCAAGTTGGGACTGCGCTGTGGAAAAGATGGCGACAATGATCTCGGTCACGGCTAAGAGTTCTCGAATGATCGATCGATAACTGTACATGTGGAATTCCTCAACCCCTTCGCCTAACAGATCGCTGGGCTTGCCAAATTTGAGAGACTAATCCCTGCGGTAATGTAGTTTGAGTTTAGTACTGGACGTGAGCGTGAAAAAAAGAATTGGTTTGATTATCCCAACCTTGGATCGAGGTGGTGCTGAGAAGCAATTGGTGCTGCTGGCCAAAGGTTTGGACCAAAACCGTTTTGAACCTCATGTTATTTTGCTAACACGCGGTGGACCTTACCGAGAGGAACTCGAATCCGCTGGTATTCCCGTCACGCTGATTGGTAAGCGATTTAAGGCGGATGTATTTGCTTTTTTTCGACTGGTCCGTTTTCTCAAAGAACAGAAATTCGATGCGGTACATACTTGGATCTTTGCGGCGAACAGCTACGGTCGATATGCGGCAAGGCTGGCAAAGGTGCCTTGCATCATCGCGGGTGAACGATGTGTCGATAGTTGGAAGCAAACGTGGCACTTTATTATTGATCGTTACTTGGCACGGTTCACAGATCGAATCTTGACCAATAGCCAT
>JAUMAI010000626.1:2623-3358 GCA_032116775.1 Pirellula sp.
TTTACGCCAAGCATGGAATACCGGCTGAAAAATTTTGGGTGATTCCCAACGCAGTACCACCGCTACCTACCGCCAAGAAAAGTCCCGAGCAGTTAAGGAGCGAATTAGGTCTCGACCCTCAATCGCGGTTGATCGGCGTGGTGGGGAGATTGTGGCCGCAAAAGGGAATTAAAGATCTTTTGTGGGGCATGGAGTTGATTCGAGTGGTCCGGGATGACGCTCATTTGGTCATTCTAGGGGATGGGCCTGAGCGTCAGAGACTGGAGTATTACAGCGATCAAATCGGACTGGGGAGGCGAGTCCGGTTCTTGGGGCATCGCGACGACACGGCGGACTGGTTGCCAGCGATGGATTTGCTCTGGAATGGGAGTTTATACGAGGGCCAATCCAACGCCATTCTGGAAGCGATGCAGGCTGGTTTACCAGTGATTGCCACCGATATTCCGGGCAACCGTGACTTGGTGATTCCCAATCAGACCGGTTATCTCTATCGCCGCGGCGACCTGGAGACCTTGGCTCGTCGAACCCAGAAAGTCCTCGATGATTTCGAGCTAAGAGCCCGCTTGGGTGAAACTGCTCGGGCGGCAGTGGCTGAGCGATTTTCGGTACGGGCGATGGTTGACGCCCATCAACAATGCTACGACAAGCTTATCACCTAGTGGTGGTATTTCGGGAATTATGCCGCCAAGGCCACCCCTACCCTCTTCCGTTCCACCGCAATGTTTTAAACAATTG
>JAUMAI010000627.1:0-5365 GCA_032116775.1 Pirellula sp.
GGTGGCCCTGTTCTCCGCCAATTGGTGTACAGGCTCCGGCGGAAGGCATCATCACCACCACTGACGGCCGCTGGCTTGAAGGATTCCGTCATTTCATAAGGGTTAACGGGAGGACCACCGATTCTCTCCTTGAGCAGTCCGGCACTGGCTAGTGCATTGTCTCGAATCATTTCCGCTGTCAGACGGAAGTGTGGGCCGCGAGCGAGCCATTCATTATCTGGATCATCGGCCATCACGTTCGGCGGAGCGAGACTGGATTGCTGATACGTTTCCGTCAGCACAATCGCCTTCACAAGTTTCTTCATATCCCAACCAGAGCGGATGAAATAATCAGCCAAAGCGTCTAAAGCTTCCGGATAAAGTGGTCGGCTTCCCTGACTACCGAAATCTTCTGCTGTTTTTACGAGGCCTCGACCAAAAATAGATTGCCAAACACGATTCACAGTGACACGAGCCATTAAGGGATGCTGCGGATCGGTGAGCCACTGCGCTAGACCGAGTCGATTTTGTGGGGCTCCTGCAGGAAAGGATGACAGAGCCGCTGGAACACCCGCATGAACTTCGTCTCGTCTTTGAGAATACTCGCCGCGAAATAATACATAGGCAGGCTTAGGCTCAGGTAGTTCCTTCATCACCATGATTTCCTTTAGCCCTTCATAGTACTTTGCTTCATCAATTCGAGCCTGTTGAAGAGCTGCGAGAGTTGCGTGATAGGCAGGATCTTTTCTCAGAAGGTACCAATCGAAGAGTTGGTCGCGTGTTTCCGCTGTTAGTTGTTCTAAGGGTGTGGCGAGAATGCCAGCGGCCTCGGTTTCATTGAATACGGCCAGCGTTTCTAGAGGTGTGAGGGCAAGATTGAAAACACGAAGATCATCGATATTGCCATCGCGGAATCCTCGGTCGCGAAATCTTTCGCCGAGCGCGATGTTGTCTCCACCACCACCTGTGATTTCACGTGTCAGTGAATCCTTGATGGTTTCAACATCGGCCTTGCGTCCATTGACATAGATCGCCAAACCAGCCGCTTGACTGCTACCGTCCGAGGTGACTGTCACATGTACCCATTCATTGAGTGGTAATTTGTCCTTCACACCGATTGAAGCTGCGTTACCCGGCCAGAAATGAATCAACGACCATTTTAATCGTCCATCTTCAATCAATAGCTCATAGCCTCGACTAGCCGCATCGGTCCAAGCACGAGATCGATGCATTACGACGGCGCGAGATTTTTCCTCGGGTGCTTTTAGCCAAAGCGAAATGCTAAAAGGTTCATGCCGCTGGAAATTACCCAAAGGGAGGTCGACTGGATCATCGCCCGTAAACTGAAGCGCCTGACCTTGTTTACCTTCGACTAAACGATTTTCGCCGCGCAGGGTGGCTGGTTGATCAGCTTTGAGCGTGTTAGCTAATTGATTGCCTGCGAGCGAATCAAAAGGAAAGCGTGCCAGTTCGCCAGAGAGAAGTGGTAGTTCTTTCAGCGACACTTCCTGGAGCCACTTTTCAAAATTGGGTCGACAAGCAGCTCGCTGCTCGTCGACTTGCTTTTTCAGTTCGGCGACGCGAGTGCGGAGTTCTGAGAGTTTGCTAGTGGCCTCATGACTGGTCAGTGTCAGTGTGGGGGTCGGTGGGGATGAGGTGAAAAAAGAATAGAGTCCAGCCTCGTCGATGTTTTGAAACATAGAGAATAGTTGATAATATTCTTTTTGCGAGATGGGGTCATACTTGTGATCGTGGCAGCGGGCGCATTCTAAGGTCAGCCCGAGGAAGGCTGTCGCAAAAGTTTGTACGCGATCGCTGACGTATTCGACGCGATACTCTTCCTCGACACTACCACCCTCGGATTCTTGTTGATGCAAGCGATTGAAGGCAGTTGCTAAGATCTGTTCGTCAGTGGCATTGGGCAGAAGGTCACCTGCTATCTGCCAAGTGACAAAATCATTGAATGGGAGATTTCTGTTGAAAGCATCGATAACCCAGTCTCTCCACGGCCAGACCTCTCTTTCGCGATCGACCTGGAAGCCAAAGCTGTCTGCGTAGCGAGCGACATCGAGCCAGTCGGCAGCCATCCGTTCTCCGTATCGAGGAGAGGCTAATAAACGATCCACCAATTTTTCGATGGCATCTGGAGTGGAGTCATTCAGAAAGTCAGTCACTTCGGCGGATGTGGGAGGCAAGCCTGTTAGATCGAAACTAAGTCGACGGATGAGCGTCGAGCGCGAGGCGGGAGGCTGCTGGGAAAGTCCACGCTTTGCCAGGGATGTTGTGATCAGCGAGTCGAGAGTTCGGCTGATGTTGTCGTCGGTCGTATTGAGTGGTTTGACAGGAATAAAAGACCAATGATTTTCGTATTCAGCACCCTCACGAATCCAAGTTCGTAAAGTTTCCACTTCCGCAGGGGTGAGACGGCTCAACTTGGCGTGCGGAGGAGGCATGACAACTTCAGCATCCTCACTCAGGATCCTCTCAATGATCGCACTTTTGTCTGGCTCCCCGGGGACAATGGCGCCAAAGGATATCGCTGCCTCTCGATCATCCATGCGAAGATCGGCTTCTCTTTTGCTGGCGTCTGGACCGTGGCAGAAGAAACACTTATCCGAAAGTATCGGGCGAATATCTTGATTGAACGTGAGCTTCTGCTGCCCTAAGACTGTCGGTGACCATGACAGGATAGATAACAGCAGGAGTCCATACCGGGGAATTGTCATATCGATTCTCGCTTGCGAACGGGTAAGCGCTACTTCTGGCCTAAGGGGTGGGAGCGGCCGAGTGGAGGTCGTTGGGGATTCTGTCATGCTTCATGATAACCGAATATTTCCGAGGCTTGACCACCAACAACCTGGCAAAAAATCGAGACATCCATAGATCCCTTAGATTTGGGGCCGCTGGGGTAAGTCTTGCTAGGTACGGCAGGTAGCGCTCGGACGTATTCGTATGTTTTTCACGGAGCGGCAGAATCTCCCGAGCAATACATCGTTTTCCGAGAAATCCTAACGGAAAAGTTATCTTTTGGGCTATTCGAAATGGCTGATTTTTACTTGGAATTGGAAATGTAAAGCGACTTTTTGGGGGGATTGGTGTTAGTTAGGGGGTCATGGCGTGGATAGACATTTCCGGTACCTGTAGGGATCGTAGGATCTGCGTGGTAAAGCCAGTTTTAGGAGTGATTGATGTTCGCCAAGCCGCAAGCGGAACATGACTTTTTCAGAGCCTTTGTGGGTGAGTTCGATTACGAGCATGTTTGTAATGTGGGGCCGGATCAGCCTCCGCAGGTTTCCAAGGGAAGGTTGATCGGAAGGAGCTTAGGGGGCCTATGGACACTCTTAGAGGCAACTGGCCAAACACCCGATGGAGATCCCTTCACCTCGCTCTTTACCCTTGGCTATGACCCTAAAAAGCAGATCTACCATGGGACCTTTATTGCCTCAATGATGACCCATCTGTGGCTCTATCAGGGACAGCTCGATGAAACCAAGAAGGTGCTCACACTGAATGTCGAAGGGCCTAGTTTTGACGATTCAGGATCGGTGAAGTATCAGGATATCTTTGAAGTCGTCGATGAAGACAATTGGGTTCTGCGTTCCAAGATGCAAATGAAGGATGGGGCTTGGTGTGAATTTATGGTTGGGCAGCATACTCGCGTTCGCTAACCTTCGCCGCTGAAGAAAAATCTCTGCGACTCATTTACTACCTAAACATTACCAAAGCAAAACAATGAACCAGTGCAGCATAACGCCCTACCTAACTTTTAGTGGTCGAGCGGACGAGGCGATAATCTTCTATGTCGAAGCTCTCGAAGCACGGGTAGAAGTGATTATGAGGTATCACGAGAGTCCTGAGCCTCTTCCTGATTTCATACTACAAGCTCGTTTTCAGGATAAGATTCTGCATGCGGCGCTCAATATTCATGGAGCTAGAATCATGCTTAGTGATGGATGTGATTCATTTACAAAACTGGATGGTTTTTCGCTATCCTTAGCGGTACCAACGCCAGAGATCGCCGAGCGTTATTTTCAAAATCTGGCGTTAGATGGAAATGTCACCATGCCGCTGGGGGCTACATTTTGGTCACCCTGTTTTGGAATGGTGACTGATAAATTCAATCTCAGTTGGATGATTATGGTTCCACCGCAAGCTGCCTAAAGCTTTCAGTTTAGGCAGCGTTCCTACCAGTTCTATTGGTCATCTTTCTAACTGCGGATCATTCATCGGGCATGCCAGAGGCTTGGCAAGCCAATTCGGAAGCGATTATTACGTCGCCGATAGGCGAGTTCTTTTTCGTTTGAGTTTCTACGGTAGCTTACCTAGACTGACAGTGACGATAGAAACGAAATAGGATTTCAATTGGTTGAAGATCGGTCATGTGTTTTGCCTCTCCACCAATCGCAGTGGCTTAGGACAATTACTGTGGAGTATCTGGGCTCGTTATTATCAGGGATAAGATATGTTTCGAGATCGTGCAGATGCTGGTGAACGACTTGCATTGAGGCTTAAAAAAAGAAGTCTCTTCCATCCATTGGTATTGGCAATCCCGCGAGGTGGCGTTGGCGTGGGGGCGGTGATTGCGACTGAGTTGGGGGCTGAACTCGATATTGTTTTGTCTCGTAAGATTCGAGCACCGGGGCAACCCGAATTAGCCTTAGGGGCTATCTCCGAGGATGGCCAAATTTATTTGAGTCCTTATGTCAGAGGCATGCTGCGAGAATTAGAACCCCACATCCAGCATGAATGTGAACTACAAAAGTCTGAAATCAAACGCCGCAAAGAACTATTTCGGTCTGTTAGGCCGCAAGTAGCTCTCGAAGGTCGTTCCATCATTCTGACCGATGATGGAATCGCAACAGGTGCTACTTTGATTGCAGCTTTGCAAACGATTAAGCTTCAAAAGCCTAAGGAGATCATCGTTGCAGTACCGGTTGGTTCGTCAGATCGGGTCGCTGAAATTCGCAGTATGTGTGATGATGTGATTTGCCTAATGACGCCTCAGGATTTTGGGGCAGTCGGGCAGTTTTACGAAAACTTTGAGCAAGTTGAAGATGACGAAGTGCTTGAAATGCTCCGTCAATCGTTGCGGGAATTAAAGCCCAAAACGAATTGATCGTAGACGATTAGGGAATGATCTGTGATCGCCGCGAACAACGGACTACTTCGGATCCGCGAAACGTTTCACACGGTGATTCCTACGTGCATCGCAGCTGAATTAACTATGTTTATCTGCTGGCATGAACCACGCAAATGAGTTTTGTCACGCTTTTCAGCTCGTTTGACATTCTGTATTCAGGCAAATAATTCTAACACCGCATCAGCGCAGATAGTTCGGCTCATTAAAGAGATCTGTCCATACGATTCTCAGACTTGCCACGATGTC
>JAUMAI010000628.1:0-2641 GCA_032116775.1 Pirellula sp.
TTGCGAATGTTTCGCAAATAGCACAAGCATGTGATCAAGAAAGCCAACACCCGTTCGGATTTCAGCTTTGCCAGATCCGTCGAGGTTTAGTTCCAAACGAATTTTGGTTTCAGCAGTTTCTCGATGGATCGCAGCGGAACGGGCTTGGGTCACAGTAGACTCTCCAGGACGGTTAGGCATGCATCGATTTGCGAGTCAGTACCAACACTGATTCGTAAACCATCACCCCAACCTTCGTACTTCATATATCGAACGAGTATTTTTTGAGCTTTAAGTTGTTCATACAACGGCTGGACCGGACGGTCTTGTCGGGTGCACCATACAAAGTTGGCTGAGGATGGTGTGACATTGAAGCCGAGTTTTCGCAAACTTTCTTCCATTCGTGTGCGGGTAGTAATGATCTTGGTCCGATTTTCCTGCAGCCAATCCTGACGGTTGATAGCTGCTGTGGCGCCTGCCAAGGATAGTGTGTCGCAGTTGTAACTATCTTTGACATTTCGACAAACACGTATCCATTCAGGGTGGGCGACCAGAAAACCAAATCGCAGACCCGCTAAAGCATACGACTTACTAAGTGTTCTGGAGACAAGAACATTGGGAAAACGTTTGACAAGATCTAGGCAATTGGTGTCCGCAAAATCGGCATAAGCCTCATCAACCAATAAGGGGCAGGGGAGTCGGGCCGCGATTTCGCCAATTTTCTCTGGCGAGATTACCGTACCGCTGGGGCTATTCGGGTTAGGCAAAAATACTAACCGCAAGCGATCGTGCCCAACGGCAAAGGCTTCTGGCAATGAGAAATCCTCTAGGAAGCGAACTTCTTCCCATTTGGCGGCTTGGAGTTGGGCAAGCGTGCGATACAAGATGTAGCTGGGATAGGGAAGGCGAAGCGTATCACCTTCTCCAACCAGCGCTCGAGTGAGTATGGTGAGAATATCGTCGCTGCCGTTGCCGCATAATATCCAGTCGGGTTCAACGCCTAGTACTTCAGCAGCGCGAACACGAAAGGCTGCGCCGAGAGGATCTGGGTAGCGTTCCAGTCTGTCACGAGCAGCTTGAGAAATTGCTTCTGCGACATCAGGGTGGGGTGGATAAGGATTCTCGTTGGTATTGAGCTTGATAAACTTTCCTGCTTGCGGTTGTTCACCTGGAATGTAAGGTGACATTTCCGCTACAGCAGGGCGAATCATACTCTGAACTATTCTAGCTATATCCACGGGCGTATCCTGGGAAGTGAGTTGAGTCTGAGAAAGACTTTGACTTTGGATCTTGCTGACAGTTTCTGCTGGTATGTTTACGGGCGGGTTCTCATCGTGACGCTGCGTTCGTGAGCCGTAAGTCCTTCGCAACGTGCAATCAGACTGATCTCATCAGTGATCTTTGCTAAAGCATCGCGTGAGTATTCGATAACACTGCCACTTCGCAAGAAGCTATTGGCGTTGAGCCCTGACGCCCAACGGGCTGTGCCACCCGTCGGTAAAACGTGAGAGGGACCAGCAGCGTAGTCGCCTAAAGCTACAGGTGAATAATCGCCGAGGAATGTGGCGCCGGCGTTGCGAATTCTTTCGCTTAGTTTGGCTGGTTCGGCCGTCGCAATGTGCAAATGCTCGGGAGCAAGCAGGTCGGTTAGCTGGCAAGCATGCTCCGCATCTCGCGCGATGATCAATGCGCCGAATTGCTCGAGTGAATCGAGAGTCAGTTCACATCGTTCCAATGAACGAATCTGCGAAGCTAATTCGTGCTCAACTTTATCGAGCAAGTCCGGCTGCCAAGTGATCAGCAGACTTGAGCCGGGAGAATGCTCTGCTTGGGCAAGCATATCGGCTGCGATAAAGTCGGGACGCGCAGTGTGGTCGGCCAAAACAATCACTTCGCTGGGGCCAGCGATGGAATCGATATCGACATCTCCATACACATGCTTCTTGGCCAAGGCGACAAAAAGGTTTCCGGGGCCAACAATTTTATCTACGGCAGGTAGGACATCAGTTCCATACGCCATCGCGGCAACAGCTTGGGCACCACCAACCGCATAGACTTCACGAATACCAAGTTCGAAGCAGGTTGCTAATACGTCGCGATTGTAAGCACCAAATGGAGTTGGTGGAGCGACAACAGCGATCTCTTGAACACCAGCAGCTTGGGCTGGTACGACTGTCATCAATACCGTGGAGGGATACGCAGCGGCTCCTCCTGGTACACACACACCCACTCGGCGCAGCGGCCAATAGCGATGTTTCAGGGTGATACCCGCTTCGGGTTGTACGGCAACGTCGGTATGCAGAATGCGACTCTGAAAGTTGGTGATATTATCTCGAATGCGTCGAACTGCGTTGAGGAATTGCGGTGACGCAGACGCATGGGCTTCTTCGAGCCTCGCGAGAGGCACTCGGAATTGATCGGCGGAGTTGGGATGTCCATCGAGTTGCTGGCTGTAGTGCAGCAGGGCAGGGGTACCGCGTTGGCGTACATCTTCGCAGATCGTTTCCACAACCTGTTGAGGTGTGAGAGGCTTGCCAAAGACTCGTTCGGTGAGTTGCTTTCCCTTTTCGCTGACGACATTTCCTTGCGGGCTTAGTTTCTTTCTTAAAGCCGACAGGGCCTCTGACGAGGTACCACTTCGGGTGTCGATACGTTGAATCAC
>JAUMAI010000629.1:0-8668 GCA_032116775.1 Pirellula sp.
TTCGGAATCAGTGCCGGCATTTATGACCGCCGTTGGAATTCCGCTCTTCTATTCCATCTCGGACGGTTTGGCGCTCGGCTTCATTGTTTATCCTTTAATCAAACTCTTCGCCCTCTTCCATATCTGCACGACCTTTATAGTCAGCGAGAACTTCCGACAGCACTGGCCGATCTGGAACAGAAATACGTTCCGACTTCTCTGCTGGAATGAATTGCCCCAATGTGCGGTTGTTGCGTACCAAATAAGCTTCCGCAGCGCGCTGGACGTCGGCGACCTTTAGCTCTTCAATTCTATCTCTGAATAAGAAATATAGACGCCAATCTCCTTGGGCGCCCCATTCGCTTAATTCGATGGCGATTTCGGTGGTATTGGCAGCTCTCAATTCCCGATCCTTAAGAATCTGAGTCTTTGCACGGTTAACTTCTTCTGCTTCGATCGGAGCCTTTGCGATACCTTCGATGGAATCGAGAAATACCTTTTGAGCTTCTTCCAACGAAGCTTCCTTCGGAAGTTCCGCACCGAACATGATCATGCCTGGATCATGTAGTGAGAAGGAAAAAGCACTGACGTTACTGGCGAGTTTCGTCTGGACGAGATTCTTGTAGAGTCTTCCCGAAGGTTCGGTTCCAAAAATATTTGCCAATACTTCGATAGCTGGATAGTCAGGGTGCCCGCCGCTGGGAACGTGATAGGCAGCGCTAAGCAACTGCGAATCGCCGACACGACGAAGTACGACCAAACGCTCACCATCTTGCGGAGGTTCTACGGTGTATGTGTTTTCCAGGGGTGTTTCAGGATTACTGAGAACGCCAAAATATTTCTGAATTAGGGACAAGGCTTCTTCGGTTTTGAATTTCCCTGCGACAACTAGCATGACGTTGTCAGGACGATAATACTTTTTGTAGAAATTCTTCAAGTTGGGAACCGGTACACGTTCAATATCACTACGATTTCCGATGGTGGATCGACCATAATTGTGCCACTCAAAAGCGGCCGCTTGCACGCGCTGCATCAATACTCGTTGTGGCGAGTTTTCGCCTCTCTCAAACTCGGATCGCACAACGCTGAATTCAGAAGCGAGGTCTTCAGCCAAAATTTTGCTATTCAGCAAACGATCCGCTTCCAGACGCAACGCAAATTCCAGATTATCCCCTTGAGCTGGTAGTGTTTCGTAATAATTGGTTCGGTCCAACCAAGTGCTTCCGTTGAATCGAGCGCCTCGATCTTGCAGCTCTTTCGGAATGTTCGTGTTAGTCGGAGTTCCCTTAAAAAGCATATGTTCCAGCAAGTGGGCCATACCCGCTTCGCCATATCCTTCATGACGTGAACCAACCAGCACCGTCATATTGACGGTAACCGTCGATTTGCTGGCATCGGGAAATAGTAGGACCTGGACGCCATTATCCAAACGGTACTCGCTAATACCTTCGATTGACGTGATCTTTTTAGGCATCTTCTCCTCTGCTCTTCCACTGGCTGGCATCGCACAAACAAAAACTGCCGATGCCATGATTGCTGCAAATAAGCTTGCTTTCACGGTGGTCGACCTTTCCACAAAAGTCATAGGGTTGGAATTGCTGTTTAGCACACGCCAAACATTTCCACCCAGATCTGAAAGATTTTAGCCTCTTTGCAAGAGACTACCCAGTAGCCGTACCATCTAATTTGCCGAAGGTACCATGAATACAAAACAGGCAGTGGATATTCGGGTAAGATTTCTATAAAGCGCATCAGTTGGATAGACCAACGTTAGCACTTGTCTGGCACTTTGGCCCGTTGCTTTCATGGCGAATTGACGACGGAGATTTAGGTAAATTGTGCATGGGAATGTTAACTTCGGTAGAAATCCACAGCGGAGAAAGGAAAATTGAGGATGTTTGAAGCTAGCCAAGAAGGCGCTCCATCTCAGGAGTCGTGGGTCAGTGTCGCTGATTCCAGCGCTGTGGGGGAAAATGAAAGCGGTGAGTTTTTGGTGGGCAAGGATGTGGTTGCCGTCTTTCGTCAGAATGGGGAACTCTATGCGGTTGACGGGATTTGCGCCCATCAAGGTGGGCCAATCGCGAAAGGTTTTGTCGACCAAAAATGTGTCACCTGCCCATGGCATGGTTGGCAGTATGACATTTCCACTGGTGAAAACATGCTAACCAAACGCAAGATGTTGCGTACCTTTGCCGTGCGTGAACGCGATGGAAGGATAGAAATCAGGAGCAGTGAATAATTTACTTCAGCGACGCTAGGCAGTTGCGGCAAATTCACCCGCCATCGCCTTCTGCGGGTTGATTCGGCAGAAAATGTTTGGCGAGAGATAAATACTTTTCAGAGTTGCGAAAATACTCGTGTTTGCGGGGCCGCTGCCGTTAAATTTATAGCTTTTTAGGATTTCTTTTTTCCATGTTAAAAGCTTCTCGCCATGTTGTTAGTTCAATACCTTGCTGTTTGAAAAAGTCTCGCATTTCTTCGTTGCTGAACAATTCACGATCATGATTTCGGCGTTTCGAACTGGATGTGATGGCACGCAGCTCGTCGTTATCGTAACCGCAGTGGATAATCAACTGTGATAAGCCTGGCGGAATACTCCTGATCTGTTGTAAGTACTCCTTTTTTCTTTCCTCCAAGTTCTCACCACCATAAATTTGAACTAAGTGGTCAAGTACAGGAAAGTTTCGTTTAGCAAGACGTTCTAGATTACGCTCAAATCGCTCTCGAAGAGCAGGATACTCCTTTCGTATAAAACCACTTTCATCTTTCAAAAAAAGAATCGGCAGATTGTAATCTTCACCAACC
The DNA here is from genome assembly GCA_032116775.1 of Pirellula sp. Lineage (GTDB taxonomy): Bacteria > Planctomycetota > Planctomycetia > Pirellulales > Pirellulaceae > JAFLCP01. The sequence continues at coordinate 2,785 of JAUMAI010000629.1, forward strand.
TTAACATAGACGTCGATGATATCTGGGCGGCACAGCAGAGCTCCCATATGCGTATCGACATGACTGAGTGGCACGCCAAATTTTAAAGCCTTATCAATCTGTGCCCGAAGTTCTATTTCCACTTCTTCGGCTTTCGCATGTTCGGCTACTTGGGCGACGTTGTCCCACAAATAACCTTCGTTATCCAATAGGCTCGGGACCTTATCAGCGGGTGCCACACTTCCCCAACGGTAGACTTCCCATTCCGAATTTAACGCGAGGTGAATACCGTAGTCGTATTGCGGGTTGTTCTTGGCGAATACAGCGAACTCTTTAAACCAAGGAGCTGGGGTGATGATACTCGCCGAGGTTGTGATTCCAGTTCGCAGCGCCTCGAATGTTCCCTGATTGGCTGAGTGGGACATACCTGCATCATCGGCGTGGACGATAAGCCGACGTTTCGGTTGCCACTCGCGTCCAGGTCGATCAACACGGAAGGAGACTAAACGGCAGGAATCAACCTCGGTAACGTAAGCGGTGCATCCATCTGGTCCACCAAAGCAAATATTGCTGGGACGGCTTCCGAGTACAGGGATTTCGCGTAAAACCTCCCCAGCGGGAGTCATCTTTACGACAGTCCCTTTACCATAGCGAGTGATATAAAGATTTCCGTCGACATCGACTCTCATACCGTCGAATCCGAAGTCGTCGAATTTACGAATTAAGCGTTTATCTTTTAGTGTCTTCTCTTCAGTAATTGTAAAAGCCCAAACATTTCGTTGCGCACTTTCGTTGACATAGAGAGTCTTGCCATCAGGGCTGATATCGATGCCATTGGTTGTTCCCATATTCTCTACGAGCAAGGTCACTTTACCATCAGTATCGATTCTCCAAAGTTGGCCGGTTGAGTCTTTCCAATTTGGGTCGCTTGCAAAAAGTGTTCCATCGTCAGCAATAGCCAAATCGTTCGGTTGGTTCATCTTCGGTTCCATTGCCAAGACGCTACTTTGGCCAGTTGCTCCATCAACGCGATGAATGTAGTGGCGAGTGTAGTCCGCGACGAAGAAGTTTCCTTGTCGATCAAAGCGAATCCCATTTCCAACACTTCCCGCAGGAAGCGTTAAGAATATCTGTGAAGTACCATCAGAAGACGTTCGTCCGATCGTGCCTTCACTTGCATAGTTTACCGCATAGATGTTTCCTGCCCGATCAACTGCTGGTCCCTCAATGCCTGGCGTATACTCGAAGGGGCGAGTCAAGGGACGAGAAGTCCAAAGTGGATCCTCAGGAGCAAAAACGATATCGGCACCACAGCCGAACTTGGCCGGTAAAGGAATATTGGCCCAACTCGTATCATCTCCCAGTCGAAATTGCCATTTTCCTACCAATGAAATGGAAGCGTTTTGAGATTCCGAATTCAGAGAGATCATCGAATTCAGAGCGGCGGTAGAATCACTAACACGAATCACTAGCAAATTGTGATCGTCAGCATTAACGGCTTGGGTGGGAATAGAAAATCCCTTGCTAGACGACGATTGTGCAACTTGGCCATTCAGAAAGCATTGCATTTTGGAAAGGTCGGTCGGCGGTGCAAAGTTCAGAGAAATATCACCAGCAGCTTTCCAGTTTCCCGGAATTTTGATGACACATCGATACCAACCTGCAGTTGAAAGAGATGCCGCGTCAGGCCCGATCAATGTCTCCCATGAGCTGGGTATGTGGGCCGGTTCCCACTGCGATTTAAATGAGATTTGCGTTGAATCATTTCTGGCAGCGGCGGTTGTCAATTTGGAATTTGGGAGTGCGGATAGGACTAGCTCATTAACGGTCTTTAATTGACTAGGAGTAAGATGGTCAACGTTAGCATCGGTCAAAAGGATTTCCGTTAAGGATCTTGTGAGCGGAAGGCTTTGAGGGTTTTTCAGCGACCATTCGCGCAACGATTTGTTCAGCGTTATGATTGGGTGATTGGGGGTGATATGTTCCCGGACGAGTTTTATTAGCTCGTCATTGAGGTCTGATTGGGTGAGCGCTAGGAGATAGAGTTCACTTTCTTTGCAGCTAAGAAAATCATCTTTGAAGGTTGCTGCATCACCAGTATAACCGAGTACCGTTATGCTAAAGGCTCTCGATTGACGGAGTTGCTCGATATACTCTAACAGCCATGGCGTCTCTTTTAATTGGGCTGGAGACAAGATGATCGTCAGTTGACGACGCGTATCACCTTGAAAGTGAAATGGCTTACCACCTAAAAACGTGTCACTGGTAATCGTTGAGCAAACATGGCGTTCGATATGATTTAGCACCAGCTCGGTACCGCTATAATGATCGACATAAGGCCACGACTTAGGGTTGTACATGCTGTCGGTCATGTCTCGCATCAGAACGACATGTTTGCCATTCCGAGCCATTTGCCGCAAGCCGAATGGGCGTCCCAAGACGCACATGTTTACATGCACCCCGGTTAAGATCACATTTTTAATCTGGCGATTTTCTAAGATATTCCAGACTTCACCGCCGCGATCCGAGATGAAATCTTTTTCTGAATCGATTTCGATCAGAGGAGATTGCGCTTTCCAAGGTAAAGCTGGATTACGTCCGAGTTTACTGAGCTTTTCGGCCCATGGTTTGGCTTGATTCTCATCGTCATCTGCTCCACCATCGGATTGATCGACAGGGTACTTGTAGTTTTTCTCCGACGGCAACGAAGAACACCAATCCTCAATTGCATACGGAACGTAGACTGCTTTCGGGCATTCCATGGCACGTTTACGTGCCGGATGAGATTGGTAGTGATCCATGCAATCACTTGGTGCATGAATTACGGTGATACCTTTCTCTCGAGCCGATTTGATTACGGCATTCAACCTAGGAGCGAATTCCTCCAAGCGTTTAACGGCATTGAGACTGTGGTGATAATCCCAAACATCGCAGACGATGAGTGCTGTTTCTTGCGGATTCCATTTTTCCTCTCGGTGGACAATTTCAAATAATCGCTCATCGGAAGCAAGTGGCCGTTGCGACTGCATATTCAAGGTAATTGGTTGAGCTTCCGTTTGGCCCTGGATCGACACCCCAGAAACACAAAGGAAAAGGATAAAGAGGGAATAGCTGAATCGAACCATAATGGCTCTCGCTCGGAAGAAAAATCTGGGGAGGAAATGAACAACTTACTTGGATAAACGATCGAGGATGTTTTTAGTAATACGCGTGACGTTTGGGTCTTGACCTTGCAGCCCGTGAGCCCAGTCCGTCGTGCCGACAGTTACGACAGTCCCACCTCTTGTGTAGGTGCCGAAAACCGCAGCCCCAGTTCGATCAGGTGGGAATCGATCATACCACAGGGCGTCATCCGGATGCCATCTAGCAGGAGCTGTGCCTACTATCTCAAAGTTTTTAGGAGTTCCATCTTTTCCTGTTGCGATTGGAATTCCATCTTTCATCTCAAAATGGCAGCCATCGCATTCATAGCCAACAATAGTATCTTTGTCTCCAAACTGCTCATCCTTTTTTAAATTTGTGCCAGCCAGCAGCCAATGCTCGGGGCGGTGTACTGTGAAGGCTCCTGTTCCATCCATGAATTGTCCATGACTTCGATGGTAACCTCCATGTAAGAATCCAACGCCAGTAAGTTGGTTTTCTGGTCTGTTGACTAAGTGATGTCCCCAGAGCGTTGAGAGTAAAGAGTGATCCGCAGATGGGAATAGAGGGTCAGAATTGAAACGCTGTTTCCAGCACGTTAAGGCTGTCGAATTATCTTCACAGCGAACTTGCCAACAACATGTATTACCGCTGAAGAAAGCGACATTTCCACCTGAGCCTAAATAATTCTCGAGGTGATCCCTCATCGGCGCAGACCAATACTCATCGTGACCAACACTCAGAACTAACCGGTAGTTCTTGAGTAGCTCAGGATTGGATTCAAGATCCAGATTCGCAGCGTAGTCCAGCTTGTAGCCCTCGCGTTCAGCCCAGGCAACGAAGGGCAACTCCCATTTCGTGAACTGGCTGGCCGGGGGACGAAGAAAAGAAACACGATGTCCCTGTAAGTTGGCGCGTCCATTAAATGCGTACAAGCTTGAGCCACCCCAGTTGTTGTAGGCATTGTAGGTGTTGGTTGCCAGCTGTAGCAAAATAGGTGTGGTGGAACCGGGCTGTGAATTGCGAAGCACAAAAAAGGCATCTGAGGTTGCGGTGCGTTTACCACGGTGGGTGAACGCGCCGCCATTATCTTGGACGGAGAGCTCTATGTGATAGTAGCCGGAACGCCAATCGGCTGGTATGGCGAGTGAAAACGAACTGGGCCACTGGCAGCCGTGGCTGGAGGCATTGACCGGAATTGGGTGCTCTTTTCCACTTATTCCCGTTTGCTGATAGACCGTTTTCTTTTCTGCACCTAGGCGGTGAATAGCGATGTTAAACGTAGCAGCGGTTGTAGAGGTATGGAGAGTCAATTCCTCTCCTTGAACATAGCTTACTTTGCCCGTGTATCCTTCTACGAATAATGGGATGGAAGTATCCCCGCTGACAGGAGCAGCTGGTAGAAGAATCATAAACTGAAAATAAAGGACGGCGCAATAGATCAGGCGCCAGGGAGACAACAGCGGGAGAGGGAATGACATTTTAATGTTCCTTCTTTTCAGGTGGATGTTCCTGAGTGGCACCTTCCTTGTTGGCGATCAGGTAATAGAAGACGGGTGTCAAGAAAATTCCAAAGATAGTGACTCCAAGCATTCCGGAGAACACCGCGATTCCTAAGGTAGCTCGCATTTCGGCCCCCGCACCAGAGGCTAGGGCTAAGGGGACTACACCTAGGATAAATGCAAAAGAAGTCATCATGATCGGGCGAAGTCTCAAGCGACATGCTTCCACAGTCGCGGCAAAAGAGTTAGCTCCTTGGCTTTGTTTTTCTTTGGCGAATTCCACGATCAAAATAGCATTTTTGCATGCCAAACCAACCAAAACGACAAAGCCGATCTGTACGAAAATATTGATGTCCAAACGCACGAGATATATTCCAATGGCTGAGCAGAGGAGACACATTGGAACAACAAGGATAACGGCTAAAGGTAGCTTGAGGCTTTCGTATTGAGCAGCCAGAACTAAAAATACGAGAACGACGGCAACGGCAAAGACAATCAACGCTGTGTTGCCAGCTCGGATTTGAAGAAAGGTCAGTTCGGTCCACTGTGCATCCATGCCGGAAGGAAGTGAGCTTGCAGCAAACCCGTCGATCGATTTGACAACATCGCCTGAACTGATCCCGGGTACAGAAAGTCCATTAATGGCTGCGGCATTGAAGCCGTTGTACCGTGTGATAGCTGAAGGCCCAGTTATTTCGTATACCTGAGCCAGAGTTGAGATAGGGACTGTGTCGCCCTTCGCGGTACGAACTTTGAGTCTACCAATTTGTTCTGGACGCAAACGAAATTCAGGATCAGCTTGTAAATTGACTTGCCATGTACGACCGAATTGATTGAAGTCGTTTGCGTAATAGCCACCGAGGTAAAGTTGCAAGGTGAGGAACACCTCTTGAAGAGAGATACCGAGCGATTTGCATTTGGTGCGATCGACATCGATAAACATTTGAGGGGTGTTGGCTCGAAATCCGTTAAATAGACCGACCATGCCTGGGAGCTTGGAACCTTCCGCGCTGAACTCCTCCGCGGTGTTCTGTAAGTTGTTTAGGCCGAGTGAGCTTAGATCGCGAATCATGACCTTAAAGCCACCGGCTGAACCTAGTCCATCGACAGGTGGAGGACCGAAGACAGATACGATGGCCTCGGGTACTTCCTGATTGATGATTTGTCTCAAAGCACCCGCAATCTTGATCGCCTTCTTATTGGCATCATCTTTGCGATGATGGAAATCTTCCAGAATGATGAACATCGAGCCTAAGTTCGAG
>JAUMAI010000630.1:0-6617 GCA_032116775.1 Pirellula sp.
CTCTGTCGGTAACATGTTTCGTTCTTAGAGGTTGTTCTTTGCGGGTAAATCAGTGGATCGGCCCGCAGATGCGTGAGATTGCGATGTTAGGAAACGTGTTTCAAAGTTGTTTTCACACGATCTTGATAGGTGCCACTCTTATTTTTGGCCTCCTATTTGGACTAACTCTCAACGGCTCGTATGCAGAGGGTGGGGAAGTAGCTGGAGTGACTGTCATTCCCCACACGGTCGATCGTTCTATGCGGTACCGTCGTCCCCATGACCCCGAATTGGCGGCTCGAGTTCAGATATTCGTAAATGGTCCTGCAGTGAACGCTAAATTTGAGAATCGATTGCCGGATGATCTGGTGAAAGAGCAGGAATGGGGATGGCACGACAGGCAGAGCTCAGTCAATGCTCCTGAAGGCGCTTTGGTGGTGTGGAGCTTTAATGGTCTTTCATCGCGCTGGGGGGTAGGGAATAAGTTTAGCTTACAAGCAGAAGGCTTGGCTTCTTCCGAAATATCGATCGAGAATCCGAAGGCTTGGGTGTCCGCTATAACTTTTCTGCGAGCCAATGAAGAGGAGAGAGTTGTATTCCCAAACCAGATGATTATCTACGTGGAGAATGATGGCGCTGAGGATCTTAAGCTAAATAAGGTACGGCTATGGTTGCCGAGGGAAGGGCAGAGTTATCAGATACTTTGGCCACAGCAGGAGATGCCGTTGTCCATCACCATACCGGCAAAAGAAAAGGGATTTGTGGTGGTTGATACCGGGGACCTGCCACTGAGTTATACCGCGATAGAAATTGATACTTCGAGAGACAAACTGTGGTCGCATGTTCGAATCAAACGAGAAGCATTTGATATTAGCGGGGGCTGGGTATTTGATTCTAAGGGACTCTGGTTAAAAGAATCTGAGCGGGGAGAGGGTGGTGAACTGAAAAGAAATCGTTTCCTCGATCTCTTGTCGAGTATGCATATCAATACAGCCCATTACGAAAATGCCAATGGCTATTCGGACTCAGAGATATTGATGAAAAGGAATCCATTAAAAAGGTTTGCAAAACTTTGGCCATATGAAGAATGGAACAGTAACGAAAAGATGTTGGAAATACATGCGGTTGAGTTTTTAGGTGAGCCGCAATATGGAGGTGGTAGGCCTGTCCCACCTCAAGAAGTGTTCGATAAGTTACAGCCTTATCGTGAGAGTCGTTTGGCTACAACGGTAACCCACAGCGAAGAAAGGATTTGGCGTTTTTACGCCGGCCTATCGGATTATCCCCATTTTGATGCATATCGTGTCGTTGCGCCAGCGGCCGATTCGTGGCGACAATATGATCGTTGGAAGGGGGCTAAAATTAGTTGGGGAGCGCCGTTAGAGACGATCGGGAATTTGTGTCGGTCACAGCGTGAGTTAAATCGGCCTATGCCTTGTGCAGTTTGGTCACAGGGGCCACATGATGGTTGGGGTGGCGGTTTTAGTTTTTTGAACTCCAGAAAACGGAGAGCCCCTAATCCTGATGAACTTAGGGTTCAAGCACTCCATGCATTATCATCGAGGATAACCTCTTTGTACTGGTTCAATTTGAATCAACCCTCATTGGCGAAATTTCCAGACACGTGGGATAGCATCCGACGTATCGGTAGAGAAGTCCGGATGCTCGAAACTTTTTACCTTCGCGGAGATGCTTACGAATTCGAAGCAATTACAAAGCCGAATGGGGAGCCAGATTGGGAGCTAAGCTCGATTCTCTCGCCGGATGGGATGGTGCTATTTGCGTTGGATACGGATTATTCAATTGATAGTAATAAGCAGGAATTTGTCTTTGGGAAGCCACGAGAGGTAGTTTTCAGCTTTAAGTTGCCGCAAGCTTTTCATGGGGCGATGTTTCTACGAGCTGTTGACGCTGATGGACTGCATGAAGTGTCTTGGAGTATTCAAGAGGATCACTTAAAGATCAAGGATCGTATTTCCCGAGATCGGATCTATATATTAGTAAAAGATGAGAAGCAGCTTGATGAGATCGAAGAGCGTCGTAAGAAAGCGATTGCAGTAGAGGACAAGTTTTTAGAAGCGGGCTTACAATTGGCTGACTAGTCGATTTACAGCAATTGTCCTCATGCGTCAGCAGATGCTTGTAATCGGTGTTTGTCGTCCTGGTTATAGTTAGATAAGTGGATACAACGGATGGCCGAGAAGTCCCTGGCTTACGAAGCGTATCAGGAGTTAGCTGAATTCTATGCAGCGGGCATCGATCATAAGCCGCACAATGCCTACTATGATCGACCTGCCAATATCTCGTTGTGGCCAGATTGTCAGGGTAAGAGGGTCCTCGATGCTGGTTGTGGACCTGGCGTCTACTGCAGTCTGCTTGTTGAGCGAGGCGCCATTGTCACCGGTGTTGATGTTAGTGACAGGATGATCGAGTTGGCGAAGCAACGACTCGGTACGAGCGTAGACCTGCGAGTGATGGATCTGGTCCAGCCGCTTGTTGAGTTTTCGGATGAGTATTTTGATTTTATCAATGCAGCACTTTGTCTTGACTACATTGAAGATTGGTTAAGTCTCTTCAGTGAATTTCGCAGAGTGTTAAGGACCAATGGTTTGGTACAATTCTCATGCGGCCATCCTGCTTTTGAAGCCGAGTACTATCAGACGGAAAAATACTTCGAAATTGAGAGAGTAGATGCGATTTGGACAGGTTTTGGAAAAAAGGTTAAGATGCCGAGTTTTCGGCGATCGCTGCAAGATATCTTAATGCCGGTAATTTCCAACGGATTTTGTTTAGAAAATGTATTGGAGCCGAAACCTACCGCAGAGTTTCTTAAGGTCGATCCAATACGTTATCGAAAGTTATGTTCACGTCCAGCCTTCCTCTGCATTCAAGCGAGAAAGACGTAGCGGAAATAAGATGAGGGACGGTTATGCCTAGAGTCGTTTGCCATTTGTTCGGACTCTGTATTTGCCTGTCAGTATTGACCACCACAGCCTTTTCCGGCGATCCGGTCCGTTTACGATTGTTAAGCTATAATATTCACCATGCCGAAGGTGTTGATGGAAAGCTTGACCTTAAAAGAATCGCTGAGGTCATTATCCAATCGAAGGCAGATATTGTTGCGTTACAGGAGGTTGATCAGGACGTCGGGCGAAGTGGAAATGTTTTGCAAGCGCGAGAACTGGCTCGTCTTGTTGGCATGAATCATGTTTTTGGTGGCAATATCAAACTGCAGTCTGGTGAGTATGGTAATGCTGTCTTAACACGATTTGAGATCGAGAAAGATAAGAACCATTTTCTACCATGTCTTGATAAAGGCGAGCAACGTGGAGTGTTAGAGGTACATGTTGTTGTTAATGGAATAGAGGGATCTTTGAGGATCTTGGCAACCCATTTTGACCATCGGAAGGATGATCAGGAGCGAGTTCTGTCGGCCAAGAAAATCGAATCCATCATGGAGAACGATCAGACACCATCGCTGTTGCTTGGAGATATAAACGACGTCCTGGGTAGCCGGACCCTTAATGAACTCCAAATAAAGTGGCAGCGAACCAATCAGCAAGAATTGTTTACCATTCCTGTTGATAAGCCGACGAGGCAAATTGATTTTATTTTTGTGAGATCAGGGCAGCCTTGGCGTGTCACCGATACCCGGGTGCTTGAAGAAAAACTTGCTTCAGATCATCGCGCTATCTTAAGCGAAATAGAGTATCGCAGCGAATAAGCTTCTAAAAAGCAGGTGGTCTCAATCGTTCGAACAAATAGTTGTTCCTGTTGGTGCTCGGTGGGAGCGAATTTGGATGTCGGGTGGGAGATCATCTACCGATGTAGTGTTGCAGGTTGGAATTAGCGCCGGAGTACTAGTTCAAGTATCTAGCGTGGATTAAGGATCGATTCGAGCAAGTCCGACTTATCTTTGTTTCGACGGAGTTGAAGATAGCGAGCACCTTGACTGTATTGAAGTTGGAGTGACTTGATGGCTTCTCCATCTTCTACGATCAGGTTGATGGTTGGAATGAACTCAGTTTCCGCGATCGCTGCATCTAAGCGTTCGCGATTCCATTTGTAGTTATCGATTCCGATAATTTTCATTCCCGGTGCGATATTTGCGGTATCGGCTGGACTTCCAAGTTTGATGTCAGTTACCGTTCCATCGCTGGATAAGGTGAAGCCGACAGTATCAAGATGATCGATGCCACTGAAGTAACGGAATGTATTTGTGGGGATTCTGGGGCGGTCAGCCAGCGGTTTAAACTCATAACCTAAGAGGTCAACGATTTGCAGGTCATAGCCAGTGCGAACCGTTTCGATGCGGCGGCGAATGAGGCCATCCCAATCGTACGGTGTCAGTGAGTTCAGAAGAGCGATAATGTCTTGTCTGGTATATGGGGAGGGCTTGCTGGTTTGGTAGGTGGCTGTTGGTTGTGGTGAAGCAAAGAAAAGGTGGCAAAAGTCGTCTAAAGATTTCGCATTCGCGGTGTGAGTGCGAATGATTGCATCCGCTTCTATCCAAAATAGCATGCCTTCCATGTAATAGTCTTGGCTACCACGTAGTTTTGACCAGTTCGGGCTGCGATCGCGTAGAATATGAGAAGCTGCAGCGGTGTCGAGAAGGGGTCTCCACTGGCGGTTTTGTTGATGATAAGCATTTCGCAGCTCGACGCTAAGACGATCGCGAAATTCGTCTTTTGACATCAGGCCACAGCGCGCCTCGACGAGTTCTCCGAGATATTGGGTCAGGCCCTCGTAAACCCAGAGGAGATCGGTCCCTTGAGGTGATTGAAAATCACTGGTTACCATTTCAGCAGGTTGGCGAAATTTCCCACACCATGCATGTAGGTATTCATGAGGAATCAATAGTCTATTCCAGCCTTTGAGCGTATCCAGGGAGGAGAGGCTGCTGATCGGTAAAACATTCAGTGTTGATCTCGAATGCTCGAGACCATTTGCGGGTAAAAGATCGGTAATTGCCAGAAGGATATCGAAACGATCAAAGGGTTGTGAGCCCGTGAGCTTTGCGGTTTGGGTCACCATTCTTTTCAGTGAATCAATGATCTTGGAATCCAAATCCAATGCGGCCGGTTTCTCACTGAAGAGGTGTAGGACGTGTGGAGCAACGACAAGGCCAGGTTCGGTTGTTGTGAGTTCGAAGGTGCGGTAGTGTTCGCCGCACATGATGGGACTATCAACGAAGTTTCGTAAGCTGGTTGGTTCATATCCGACAATAGTTTCCGCTGACTGCGTTTTACGCTTGATAGCAGTAGCCGCTTGCCATTTTTTGGGTAGGCGTAGTTGCAAGGATATATTGGTTTCGTCGATATTGTTTCCTTCTCGCACAAACAGCAAGTTTCCGGGACTAATAACAGCGACACGTGAGGACGAGAAGCTGTCATGCCCCATCGAATTTGTGGTAGGTTGATCGGTGATATATCTAATCTGAATGATCAGCTCGGATGTGTTCGGCGGTACGCTGGTGACGAGGCGATAGACTTCCCCCGGGGAACGTTTCCATGGTATCTCGGTACCAGCCGGATCGGAGATGGTGAGTCCTGCAACATTCGCAATCGGACCTCCAGGACCGTGGGTACCTGGTAGCCATTTGGGATACCAGAGAACCACTTCCTGGGGTTGTTCAGATTTCGTAATTGGGATAGTCAGTTTGGCAGACAAAAGCTTGCGAGCAATGTCTCGCGCGTCAATTTCGATTTGGAGCGGGGGTGTCTGCGCGTCGAGCGATGCCGACAATAAAAAGTGAGTTAGGCATATAATGGTCAGCGCGGACAGTCGTAGAAGATGATTCATGCGGATGCTCCTGTTCTGCTCCAGTATAGCTTGACGGTTTGCTCCTAGCCAAAAGAGCCCATGATTTTGGGTATAGAATGGTTCAGGGCGGTCTGGTGGATTGGAGAATGGCCGGTTTTGGGGCTCTTTCCTGTCATTATTTCGGGAAATTACCGCCAAAAGATTTGGGATAAGAGCCCGATCGTGATGAGGGCAGGTTGCAAACTACCCGCATGTGATCGACATTCATAGCTGATAAGACAGCGTCCAGCGGAGCATGATAGGCGACATAGTCCCGAAAGTGGGCTGTAGTGATGTCATAGGGCTGGGTGAGTTAGAGATAACATCACACCAAGGTGGGCAGGAGGTGTAAATGAGCAACAGTCAAATGAATAAAGCACCTAAGAGGCCAACAGTTTACTCGGTGATGCTTACGCAGATGATCGCTGTTCTTGGTTTTGTGGTAGTTCCATCACTTGTTACCTTTATTGCTCCGGTGACGACGGTGAGAATGTACAAGACCGCTGATGGTGTTTCCGCTGATGTGACGAAGTACGTTCTCCTTTTCCTGCCATTATTTCGCACGACTGTCGAGCGTGTGGAAGATGTTGAATCGCATGTTACGACCGCAGATTGGAATGTGTCGAAGGAAGAGCGTCGCAGAGGGCGTACTGGCGTTTTGGTAGCCGATGGCTCGGTCATTATTGTTGGTGCTAATTTAGTCTATCAGGTGCAGTCGACGCCGAAGGATTGCATCGTCGAGGCGAAAAATCTTCGCCAGTTTCTAGAGACAAAGGAAGCTGAGTCGTTTTCAGTGACGATTACTGCCGGTTGGTTGTTTTCGTATTTATTGGGTG
>JAUMAI010000631.1:0-2302 GCA_032116775.1 Pirellula sp.
TATTTGTTTTGGGTTTCCTTTTGCCAGCCTACACGATAACGGGATTCGATGCTTCAGCTCATACATCTGAAGAAACAATCGGCGCTTCGATACATGTCCCGAGAGGTATCGTTCGCTCGGTCTTGGTTTCCGGCATCGCGGGTTGGATCATGCTCTGTGCCATCGTGGTGACGATGCCGGATGCGACGGAAGCTGCAAAGCAAGGGGCCAATGTTTTCTATTGGACGCTGCAGCAGAATCTAAGCAATTCAATCTCAGCCGTGCTGTTAGCCTCAATCGCGATAGCACAGTACATTTGTGGTTTGGCTACAGTCACCTCTGCCTCCCGCATGATCTACGCGTTCGCTAGAGATGGTGGCGTTCCCGCCTCAAGTTGGCTGCGTTCGGTCGGAATCTATCAAACACCAGGCCCAGCCATCATCGCAGTGGCCGCGCTCGCGATCGTATTCACGCTCTACACTCCGGTTTATTCGACGATCACTCTTGTCTGCGCGATCTTCCTCTATATCAGCTACGTTATTCCGATCGGTTTGGGGCTAGTTGCGCATGGAAGAACTTGGAAAGATATGGGGCCATGGAACCTCGGCTCATGGTTTAAGCCTTTGGCATGTGTCGCAATCTTAGGCTGCACAGTTCTGGTTGTTATTGGCATGGCGCCACCCAATGAGCGAGCGGTCTACATACTACTCGCCACTACCGCCGTTTTGGTGATCATCGCCCAGACGCCCTACGGAAGAATTAACCTGAAGTCAGTCATCATGGATGAGAGATTCGGTAAGAACGAGCAGGGATAAAGATAAACCAAGGCCCTTATTGCTCGGTTCAATAAGTGAAGGAACAACACTTCCATGCGCGGAAGCAGTTCATCAGCATTCACTCTCAGCCGATCCTTGACAACTTACTTACTCGAGTTACTTACTCGAGTCATTTACCCGGGACTTGCTCAGGAATACCGCTACGACGCTGCGGCTTAGCAATAATATTCAACCCAGGCACCGAGGTTGGGCCACCGTGAAAGGTCCGACCAGTTTCTAAGTAATGATCAAATACAAACACGCCATGTTTCGAGTTGCCCGCTTTAATACATCTTAAGATCGCGGGACTGCTACACTCCGGACATTGTACTCTCAAGCCATGCTGATCTAACAGTTCGTGAACCATTTTTGCAAAAGCTTGATTCTCTTGCAGCGATCCGAATGACCATCCTTGAAATTGGCGTAACCGAGACTCAATACTCTTTTTCAAGGACTCTTCGTAGCTTCTGATTTCATCTTTGATCGCGTCCACAGCAAAGGCTGCTTGTGAAATCGTCGCTGCAGGCAAATTCAACCTTGGCCGCAGTCCACTGTGCAAATATCCCGCAGCGACTTGCAAGGCGTGGAGCAATGCTCGTTGTAGTACCAGTGTCTTCGGAGCCTGCTCGGCTAACATCACCAACTCAAGTAAGGCAATTGGTTCGCCCCAATGGACTATTGGGGAAAACGCCAACGAGTAATTAATTGGATTACCTGGCTGTCCCGCTACTTTAGATTTCGGTGCGAGTAATAAGGGAGCTTTCTGTTGCCAAGCGAACTGAACTAGGCGCTCATGCTTTTTTGCCTCAAGAGGGGCAAATTGAATCGGCTCCATCTGATGCCTTAAAGCGAACCACGATCCATGGCCACCATGCGGACGCAACCAAACGAGTCCTCCTACCGCTTCGAAATGCTCGACAACGATTGGAAGAACTTCTTCTAAAAATGGCTGCAAGGTCAAATCGCTGTGGACAGACCTCTCTAACTTCCTAATCCACCCAGGTGCCTGTAGGCGTTGGACCGCGATGGCTTGCTTCCGACTTTCAAGCTGGGGAGCGCTCACGTGGTTAGCAACCGAATTGCCTGCACCCACTTGCTGAGCTCCAACGCCAGACGCCTCAGCTTTACTCGCTTTATCGCGTGCTGGGCGACCAGCCAGCTGAGGATTATTTTGTTTGGGTGTTCTTGATGAAGCCATGCTTCCAACAATTCGTTAAGGTCCGTCGCGTTCACTTCACAGATTCGATTTCACTTCGCCAACCATACCGCAAACACGACATAAACTTGACTCTAAATCCATTCTACTTCGACTTCGTATCAGGCTTACTTTTTTGGGACTTTCTCAATGACTTTGGCAAAAAAGTGCTTATTGAAATGGTCATTTTTTACATTTTGATCAAATGTGGAGTTTTGCCAAACAAGATTCAAAACCATTGCAAAACGCATAATTTTTCAGGTCTGATTTGCAAATTTTTAAATTGTGTCACATTTGGCAATTTTTTTGTGGC
>JAUMAI010000631.1:2312-4280 GCA_032116775.1 Pirellula sp.
GACACTCTGGAAACGGACCGAACGACTGCTGAGATTGAAAAGTAAGAACCAATAACAATCCGCCCCAAAACCGGTCCAAGCATTTCTGTTTTAGTAAGCCTTACGCTTTATTCCGATTTTAAGGCCGATCAAGCGATTCAGTGCTTGGCAGGCCCCGAGACCATTACCTAAGCATTCCCTGCAACACTTGAATTAACCATTCGCTCATCGATGGTCCCTCAGCAGCGATGCTCTTCCCCAACCACTCGACATATCCCGCAAATTCGAAGCAACCTCTCAACTTACCCGTCTATCTTTCGAGGAATAGATCCTGTTTTCTCCCGCAGTTAAGAGCTCAACAAGCGATACTTCGACTGCTGGTAAGTACGGCGTTCCGTCTGTCAAAGTTTCCTATCGATACTGAATTTGAGGCCTTGGACGTGTTAGCTTTTAGGCAAGTTCCGTAACTCAGGAACTTTTTGCGGGACTTTCCGCGTGGAAAAACATTGGAAAAAGTTTTTCACTTTGGTAAAACGCACTGCGTATAATGTTTATACTTTTTGTTTAGACATGAGGAACTAATTGTTCCTTGAGGAATCTAACTGTTCAAGGTGCTTACCTGGATATTGTCGCCAAGAATCTTGTTCAGTTCGGTGGGTCGATCGCCGATCTCGACCCAATACATCAGGTTCCGAGCAATTTGCTCAAAGCCGCATTGCCGACGAATGACTTGCGTGAATCAATATCCGTAACAATTGCGTTATCAGCAGTTGTGATATTGGTAGCGGTACTGTGGACAATGGTACTGTGGACAATGGTACTGTGGGCATCGACAGCAAGGATTTTGATGAATATCACGGTTTGTCCTTTAACTGGGCAAACTGGAATGTGGCGTTGTTCAGAATGCAGCTTGTGGAAAAGACTCTATGTCCACTAATCAGGCGTCGGTCAGTCAAGAAACTTTGGAACAGACGAAATCATTGATCAAAACCTTGGTCAATGAGATTTCGGATTTATCAAAGTCCGATATTCCTGCTGATCAGTTCTATCCCGCTGTATTGCAGAGAGTTGTACAGGCCTTAGCCGCAATTGGTGGGGCAATATGGCTGCTGGATGACCAGCGTCGTCTGAAACTGAGCTATCAGCTCAACATGGCGGAAAACCTTCAGGATCAAGAAGGTGAAGATGCTCAAAAACATAGCCGACTACTCGCGCGAATGTTAGCTGCGAAAGCCTCCGAACTCGTTCCGCCAGGTGCCATGATCGGTGAGCAACAGCAAGATGGTAATCCTACTCGACACCTCTTGGTGATATCGCCGCTGCAGACGAACAAGGATGTTGTCGGGATCATTGAAGTTTTCCAACGCCCTGAGGCACCGCCGCCAACTCAGCGAGGATACCTGAGATTCCTAGAGCAGATGTGCCAATTGATCGGCGGTTGGTTGAAATCGCAAACGCTGCAACGAGTTGCCGGACGGCAGCAGCTTTGGCAGCAAGCGGATCAGTTCGCCCGGCTTGTACACAACAATCTTGACTTACGCGACACGGCCTTCACGATTGCCAACGAAGGTAGAAGACTTATTGAATGTGATCGCGTTAGCGTTGCGACCTGCCATGGACGATCAACCAAGGTAATCGCGATTAGCGGCCAAGACACCATAGAAAATCGCTCGAACATCGTATCTGCACTCAACCGTCTAGCTACCCGAGTGGTCTCAGCGGGTGAAGCACTATGGTACGATGGCACGACAGAAGACCTTCCGCCGCAATTAGAAGAAGCGGTCGAGGAATACGTCGACCTATCGCACGGCCGCACAGTTACCGTCCTCCCTATTCGACGCCCCGAGCAAGTCGTTGAAGGCGACGTGCAGTCGAAGCAACAATCGCAGCGTGAAGACAACAGTCAGCGTGAAATCATCGGGGCTTTAATCGTTGAGCAGATAGAAACCCAACTCAACCGAGAGACTTTGCAGTCACGTGTTGACTTAG
>JAUMAI010000632.1:0-2514 GCA_032116775.1 Pirellula sp.
GCCACACTCTTTCCCTACACGACGCTCTTCCGATCTACTGGCATTCACGATTACTTTAAATTTTTAAAGTTTGGTTTTGGTAGAGCATCCGATCTTGCATGTCTGCACATCCGTCGTGGAAGGTTGACCCGGCGCGACGGGCTCGAAGCGGTTAGACGGCTTGACGGCAGGTTTCCTTGGGAGTACTTAGGAAAGTCGCTGGAGGAAATTCTGCGCCCGCTCGAGATGACTATCGATGAGTTTATCCGTGTCTGTGACAAGTTTACTAATAAAAAAATCTTTATTCGAGATAGCTCTGGAGCATTCAAGAAAGATCGGGATGGAAATCTCACGAAGATTAACTATGACAACCCCTGAGCGACTTTGAAAGTTGGTGTTATTGATTATGGGGTTGGTAATCTTGGCTCGGTTGCAAGAGCTCTGGAGGAGGTTGGCGCGACTCCCATCCGAGTTGATAGATCAGTGGACCTTCATCAGGTCGAGACGATGGTGTTGCCTGGTGTTGGCAGTTTTTTGCAATGTAAGAAAATTCTCGATCAAGACGGATGGTCCCAGGCTATCCGAGATGAGGTTCATGAGTACTGCAAGCCTCTGCTGGGTATCTGTTTGGGAATGCAGCTTCTCGCCGATTGGGGCGAAGAGGGCTTAGAAAATGGCGCGCAAACACCTGGCTTGGGCTTTGTCCCGGGCCGAGTGGTTAGCCTTAGAAAACTAGGGTGTGAAGCAAGATTGCCCCATGTGGGTTGGAATTCAATTTTACCGCGCCTAGAGAACTATCTTTTAAAAGGAGTTCCTAAGGGCACAGACTTTTATTTTGTTCATAGTTATGGGTTTCTGCTTCAGTCTGAGCGGGAGTGCGTGGCAACTACCCAATACGGCGTTGAAATCGCCGCAGTCGTTAACCACGGAAGGGTATGGGGGACACAGTTTCACCAAGAGAAGAGTTCTAGAGGCGGTTTGAAGGTTCTAAATAACTTCGTGTGGGGACCAGAGTGCTGAAAGTTAGAGTAATCCCAACCTTGCTTTGGAGAAGTTTTGGTCTCGTAAAGGGCGTTGGCTTTGATAGCTGGCGACGAGTTGGATCGGTTTTACCGGCAATTAAAGTGTACAACCAGCGTGATGTTGATGAGCTCGTACTCGTCGATATAGATGCCCACAGGAGTGTTAAGGCCCCCGACTATGAAACATTCGGAGAATTCGGAAGCGAGTGCTTTGTGCCCTTGACGATAGGTGGAGGTATTCGTTGCGTGGAGCAAGTAGGCTTCTTCTTGCGAAATGGTGCTGATAAAGTCAGTGTAAATACAGCCGCTTATGATAACCCTAAGCTGATAAGTGAGATTGCCAAGCTCTATGGTACGCAATGTGTTGTAGCCAGCGTTGACGTGCGGGGGACAGATGACGACGGGAGATGGATATGCTTTAGCGAGGCGGGAAAAAGAGACACGGGACGTGATGTAGTTAGCTGGGTAAGAGAGCTCGAGGGCCGCGGTGCGGGAGAAATACTCATTACATCAATTGAGCGGGACGGCACGATGCAGGGTTACGACCTTGATTTGGTTGCTGCGGTTAGCGCAGCAGTGAGTATTCCCGTCATCGCATCTGGCGGCGCTGGAAACTATCAACATATGATCGATGCAGTTCAGCAGGCCGGGGCTTCATCAGTAGCTGCAGCAAGTATGTTTCACTTTACTGAACAAACGCCAGCTGAAGCAAAAAAGTCGATGGCCACAGTCGGTATTCCCGTGCGGCAGTCGTTCAATAATTGAGCCTAAATCATGAAGGTTGTTTTTCGTGTCGATGCCTCAATTGAAATAGGATCAGGCCATGTCACCCGGTGTCTTGCCCTAGCAAGGTCCCTAAGAGAGCTCGGCGCAGAAAGTTTTTTTATAAGTCGTGATCTAGAGGGCAACCTTCATGATCGGATTAGTTCTGAGGGATTCAGCTTAAGCTCGCTGAAAGATCCGGAGATCCCAAAACCTTCCGAAGACCAGGAGACTTCAGCCGCGTATGCGGGCTGGCTCGCCGTTCCTTGGCAGGTCGACGCTGCGCAAACCATTAACGCTATCGGATCAAAAGATATTGACTGGCTAGTAGTCGATCATTATGCGTTAGATAAACGTTGGGAGGTTCAGCTTCGCCCATATACGAAGAAAATTATGGTAATTGATGATCTTGCTGATCGACCACACGATTGTAATTTAATCGTAGATCATAATTTTATATCTGAATTTAAAAAACGTTACAGAAACATTACTCCAGATACATGTATTCGTTTTCTGGGACCCCGGTATGCATTGATTGACTCTGAATATTCAAGGCGTCGCTCAAGTATCTCTATCCGCACTGGTCCAATTCGTCAAATCCTAGTTTCGTTTGGTGGATATGATCGCTCGAATTTGACTCAAATGACAACCGAGGCCTTCATCGATCTGAGAAGATCGGATATCCGACTTGATGTTGTAATTAACTCTAAATCTAAACACTTAGACAACATCAATGAATTAATCGTACCCC
>JAUMAI010000633.1:0-4553 GCA_032116775.1 Pirellula sp.
CGATGATCCTTCAGAATTTCGAGATAAGGGGAAAGCTCATAATCTCTACCTGTTTTGGTTGGAAAGAAGTTCTCGGGATAGAACCCAAGAGGTGCGCAAATACAGATCATACGACGTGGAGGCTGAGCAGACTGGCGGCCAAACGGCATCTCATCTGCAAACACATTTAGCCAGGGCAGGGCGAGTGATACCCCCGCGGAACGAAGAAATGTGCGACGACAGATATTCATATGTTTTAGTCTTTACTAACACTGATTATTTATTACGAAACACGTCGCTTTGAACGACTTCGTGTATGAGAGACCTAAATCCATAGTTCTTTTCACGAACACGGCTCACGATCCCATCGACATGAGTTTTATCAGCCAGCATCGGTTCTGCCCCTGTTCCGTAGGCGAGCAATTTTTCAACAAGGTTTCTCGCAAGCTGATCTTTGTCCTCTAAAATAAGCTTCTTGTATTCATCGATGTTTCGAAAACTTCGTCCGTCTGTAAGTACATCGCTAGGATCGACTGCAGGCCCATTCCAAAAACGTACTCTACGGCCGTTGACTTCGCGAGGCTCGCCCGTCGCACGATAGTTTTCTCGCCAGCCTCCGATAACGTCAAAGCTTTCCAAGGCAAAACCAGGTGGATCGATCAGTCGATGACAACTGGCACAACTCTCCACATTTCTATGCTTAGCTAGCTGCTCCCGAATCGTAGTTGCTCCACGAATATCAGGCTCAATTGCCTCAATATCGCTAGGCGGTTTGGGTGGTGGTGTGCCAAGAATTCGCTCGAGAACCCACGACCCACGAATAATAGGTGAGGTCGTCGTACCGTTAGCGGTAACCTTCAGAATACTTCCCATGGTAAGCAAGCCGCCGCGATGGCTGTCGCTTGGTAAAGTGACCTTGCGCATATCCATCCCCTCGACACCCGGAATTCCATAATGCTTTGCCAACCGTTGGTTGAGAAACGAAAAATCAGAGCTTACAAAGTTCGTTACAGCCAAATCATTTCTTAATACTTCATCAAAAAACATTTTTGTTTCTTTAAGCATGGAAGTCTTAAGAATATCGTCATACTCCGGGTACAGCGTAGCGTCAGGCAGAGTAGCATCGATCGCACGCAGGCTCAGCCATTGACCGGTAAAATTCGTCGTGAAAGCTTTGGCCTTAGGATCGTTTAGCAATCTTTCCACCTGTCCACGAAGTACTTCGGGTTCGTGTAGTTGATTCGCCGCGGCTAACTGAAATAATTCTTCATCGGGCATCGAGTTCCATAGGAAATAGGAGAGACGACTGGCAAGAGCAAAGTCATCTAACTTCGGGCCCTGTTCCCGAAGAAAAAGAAAATCGGGAGAAACCAAAACCGCCTTCAGCCCCACTCGCATAGCTTGCTCGAAACTATACTTCTCGTCGAGTTTCGACTTAACTCTTGCAAGGAAGGGCTTGATGTCATCGTCACTGATATTGCGTCGAAATGCCCGACGTGTGAAATTGCGAAGAATACGCTCTGCATCTACCATCGGCTGAGATGACACGACTTCGTAACGATCTGGCCCAACACGAGTTCGTTCCAAATCACCGAAAATTGCTTTATGACTTGGTGGCGGCCATGACTCGAGAATCGGTCCTTCAATATCGACCCATTGGATCACCAAGCCAGGCCCGGTGTACTTATCAGCACCGATTTTCTCTACAGCTGGAGGTAGTGCTGGCAAACCTTCCGCCAAAATACGAATACGGTTTTCAGGTTCAAGCTGTTCCGTGAATTCAATAACGGTTGGCGTATCCGCTGGAACAGAGAAGTAATCGATAAGACGTTCCTCAGTCACTTCTTTTAGCGTACCGGCGGTAACCCGAAAGTTAATCGGCTTACCCTCGCTTTGAAAACCATAACCGGAGATACGAAATCGATATTTGCCGCGAACATGACTGCGGAAGTTC
Source organism: Pirellula sp. (assembly GCA_032116775.1). GTDB lineage: Bacteria > Planctomycetota > Planctomycetia > Pirellulales > Pirellulaceae > JAFLCP01. The sequence goes on from JAUMAI010000633.1 coordinate 1,934, forward strand.
CACATGGTAACGCGGATATTAGCGGATTCCCAAGTCGCAAAAATTGCGACACCATCATCGGTATGCCGATAGACACTTCCTGTCGGTTTGACCGTCTTCTCTTCGCGTATGTCGAAACGCTTCTTTAATATCCAAGGCTCTGGCTCGTTAGCGATTGCCTCGTCAAGAACACGATCTGCTGCAGCGAGATAGTTACCCATCAAAAAAGATGATGTGTGTAATAACTCAGCATTATTGTCGAAGCCGTTGGTCGAGGTATCGAGGGGCAGCAAGTCTGCTAAATCAATTTCAACACCCAGCAAATCCCGTACTGTATTCACATATTCAGCCCGATTAAGACGCCGCATCACCACACGTCCTTCGGATGCTTGGATTTCCATCTCCGCGTCACTAATCTTTTTACGGATCCAGTCTCTCGCCTGATTAACCTCATCGACTGCTGGACGTGGCTCCGAATCAGGCGGCATGCTCCCGTCTTCTAATCTCTCTAGTACGGTCCGCCACTGCTCAATGATCTTCTTATTCTTGAGATCCTCAGCCAGGTCACCGATTGCAAATTCGCCCTTCGCCATCACGCCGGAATGACACTTCTCACAGTGCTGAGCAAACAAATGCCGGGGCGAATAATCCTCCTGCGCCACCGCACTACCCACAGCAACGACGACGAATGGGGTGAAAACGTAGAGCACAGCAATACAATGATATAGAAATCGATTGAAGCGTATCCGCGTAAACTTCTGTGCGACCAACCGTAGTACCTTAACTAGTGGCTTGTAAGTAACGATCAAGCTGTGCGATATAAAGTTTGTGTCCATAGATTGCGAGGCGGGTATTTAATGTCGACTCAAGGCGGGGAGGACCCAAGGCACGCCATGATATCGGCGCGGTTATCATCACAGCGTGGGTTCGATTATAAGAGCTTCAGCAACTAACAGCAATCAAAAGCATGAAGTCCCTGAAAAACCGACACGTACATCGACTATCTTCCACTAGATCCGTTGTATTGCCTATCTCGGGCCGTCGACGAGCGTAAAGCGTTTTTATTAGAGAGTTGCTTGTTTCTGGCTAAAGATAGCCGTAATTATCAAGCACCATTGAGTTTCTAAAGTGTGCAATGCAAAGACTCGCTAAGCACATCGTCTTTATAGCAGATCCCGATCGCGCATACCAAGCAAATACAGAACTGCATCAAGGCCCATTGTTGAGACGCGGTGCTCCGCCGATTGCCTCACAACTGGCTTGGCATGAAATGCGATTCCCAATCCGGCTCTAGCCAGCATCGGTAAATCATTTGCGCCGTCTCCTATAGCGATCAACTGCTTACGATCGACGCCCTCATCAGCGGCTAGCTGCTCTAATAACTTTGCCTTTCTCTCAGCATTTACAATCGTCCCTAAAACGTGACCCGTTAATTTACCATCCACGATTTCAAGTTCATTTGCATAAACATGATCGATGTCTAGACGCTTTTGGAGATACTGACCGAAGTAACTGAATCCACCTGAGATAATGGCGGTGCGATAGCCAAACCGTCTCAGCGTCGAGGTAAGCAGCTCGGCCCCTTCGGTAAGCTCCAAGCGTTCTGCAATTTTAGGCAACACCTCAGCCGATAAACCCGCAAGCGACGCTACGCGGCGACGTAGCGATTCATCAAAATCCAGTTCACCACGCATGGCTGCTTCCGTAATGGCACTTACCTCTTCGCCAACACCAGCTTCTTTGGCCAACTTGCTCACAGGCGTGTAGCCAATGAACCATGCATTGCCAATGCATTTTTTCTTGTCTGGATCCCAGGGTTTTTTCTTTTCCTGTTCAATCATGAGTGTGTCAAACTCTGCGCGAATTTCGGGCGTTTGTTTTTCTGCTGCCTGAAATGCCAACCAGTCTTTATAGCCCATTTTACGACATACTTTTCTGCGCTGTTCGGCTATGTGTCTGCTTTCATTGTAGAGTTCGGGCCAGCGTTCATGTGTGACGTTTCTGTGGCCAATGGCCAATCGATCCACTTTGACTGCACCGTTCTTGGTAAAGTGAAATATGCTTTCAGTTGTGGCGCTGGCGTATCGATCACTGGTAATAGGTTTGTAAATGCCTTGACTTTGGTCATTCACAAGAATGTGTTTGACCCAGGTAAAATTGTTTTGCAGTACAAACTCTTGTCTAAACACTTGTGCTACATCCATGGCCACCCAAGGATCAGTGTTGCTGTAGCCAACATTCAAAAACAAGTGTCCATCATCTGCCAACACTCGCCTGGCGGATTTGGCCACATCCCGTATCCATTTGAGATAACTGTCTCGCGGTTGGTCGTCTTGGTATGTGCCGTATTTGATATCTAAGTTATAAGGAGGAGAAGTTACAATGCAATGGATGGACTTTTCGAGTTGACTGTCCATCCATGCAATGCAATCTGCATGATGTAATTCATAAGATTGTGCTGTCATAGTGTACTTATTTTACACTTCTACGGCTAGTTTGTCAAATGCTTCTTTGATAACTTTAGCAGGATTTTGTTTAGTTTCTGGAATGTCAATTAAGTGAACAAACTTTGCCAAGGTAACAGAATCACTTAAAAAGTTATCTCCTACTACATCTCCAGCACGACTTTGAATTAATTTTA
>JAUMAI010000634.1:0-5501 GCA_032116775.1 Pirellula sp.
TTTGTACCTGACGATCGAAAGCGACTTGTCGGAAGTCAGTCTTACCGGAGAGCCGATCGAATTACGTGCGACAGTGACAAATACTGGAGATGCGCCACTGACAGGCGTACCGGTTACTCTGCGACTGGATGATCGTGAAATAGCTGTTAAGAAACTTGATCTGGGAGCCAATAGTCAGGCTCAAGTGTCGTTTCTGGCAACGCTCGATCAACCGGGGACGCACTGGGCTGGAATGAGAGTGGAAGATAGTGGGCCGATACGCAGCGATGACGAAGATCGCCTGCGAATCGAAACAGTGAAGCCCTTAAAAATCGTGCTGGTTGAGAGCCGAACGGATCTTCCTTTGTTGGAATCACAAACGGGCTTCCTGCAAATTGCCCTTCAATCAACCTTTCGTGACGACGGAAAATCATTAGGTGTAGCCTTGGAGCGAATCACACCGGACAGGGCCACCACGGCTTTGGTTGAATCCGCCGATGTTCTCGTGCTGGCTAATGTGCCCCGGACTAGCGATGAAGTGGCTGCGGCAATAGCAAAACGCGTGACAGAGGGAGCTTCACTATGGATCTTTGGCGGAGATCAGGTCGATCGAGCATGGTATCAAAAACAGTGGGGTGGTGAGGCCAAATCCGTATTGCTTCCTTACGACTACGGAGAAATTCGTGATTTTGAGAGCGAAGCTGCTAAGAACCAAAACGCCAACGCCAACGCCGACTCCAAGAATAAGAAAGTTGTTGTTCCTAAGATTGTTGGAGGACCTTACAGCGATCCTGCCTTAAGTCTCTTTAACAGTCCGCAACAGGGTAGACTCGATCAAGTATCCATTAGGCGTTGCCATCAATTGGCGATCGGCAAAAACGTGAGTTCGCAACCCTCCGTGACTGAAAATGCTGCGGTTGTCTTATTAAAGTTGCCAGATAGTTCGCCAGTGTTAGTGAAATCGAACAGTGGAAAAGGAACCGTCTATCAATGGGCGATTACTGCTAATGATACCTGGTCAGATTTTCCAGTCCGTCCCGCTTACGTGCCTTTGGTCCAACGCTTACTACTTTTTTCGCATGGAGCTTTTGAGCCACATCGCACTTCTCAACTTAGGCAAGAATCTATACATGATCCCCTCTCACGCGAGGAAATCAAAGGACTCGCGGCGAAAATGAATGCCAATGTTCATGACTCAGTTGAGTTGTTTCTCAAGCGAGAAACGGAACAACGCTTTGGACAGGAATTATGGCGCTGGTTCCTATGGGGTGTTGTAGCACTTCTATTCGGGGAGCTATTCCTGGAAAAACGTATCACGAGAGGGGAACGATGACCGAATTTCGATTCCTTAGCTCTCTACCGGCTTCAGTAGGTTTACTGTTGGTTGTTGCTGCAGCCTTGATTTCATGGTGGCTGTATCGACGCGAGATATACGATTTTCCGCGTCCCTATCGTTGGTTGCTTCCTACGTTGAGGTCAACTGCGATCGCGTTGACTTTGATGATGTTGCTAGAGCCGACGTTACGTTCTCGTTACTTCGAAGGAACTCCAACCCGACTGCAGGTATGGCTTGATGGTACCGCCAGCATGGCGGAAGAGGATACTTCGGCCAAAGAAAGTGGTAGCCGACCCAATCGATATGCTAGAGCTTTGGAGATGCTGGCAACGGGCGATACGCCAAAGCTGGAGAAATGGGCAGATCAAGGAGAGGTGTTCTTGGGACGTTTTGGCGCCGATCGTAGTGCTCAATTGTGGCAAAGCACGGTCAAACAGCCTGCTGAGGTACCGCAGGATTACGCCTCGTTACAACCCTCGGAATGGTTTCAGCCTACATCCTTGAGCCAATTATTGATCCGGGAGAAGGGGCGAGTTAGTGGTTTTTCAGCTCCCGCAAATGAAGAGGAAGCGGCTCTATCTGTCCAGGAGACAGAACGTGCTAGTCCAAGTGAGAATTTGCAGAGCAATCCAATCTTGCTCTTTACCGACGGTCAGCACAATTCCGGTAAATCACCGTTGGAGGTTGTCGCAGGTTGGCCGAAAGAGTCTGCCCCGTTATATATCGTTGGGATGGGACGAAATGCTCCACCCGAAACTGCCACGTTGCTGGCAGTTGATTCACCGACACAATTGTTTCGAACGGATCGTTTACAGGGAACGTTACAGATTCAAGATGGACTTCCTGCGGGTGAGCCTTTTCAAGTTGCTATTTACCATGAAGGTGAATTGCTCTGGAGTGAACCGCTGCGTGGTGAAGGTAGCGGTGGTCGCAACATTCCATTTAGCTTTTCGATCGAAGAGGTTGTGAAGAAACTAGAGCAGAATCAACCTACGGATCAATCAGTTCAGCGTTTGACCATCCCGCTCACCGCGCGGATTGAGTTACCCTCGACCGATGGTGCGGTTGTAAGTAAAAGCGAGCGATCTTGGTTGCTGGGAGTTACTACGAGAAAGCAACGAATTCTATTGCTAGATAGCCGTAGTCGTTGGGAGTCTCGCTACTTACGCAATGCACTTGAACGCGACCCTCAGTGGAGTGTCGATGCCTATTTGGTCTCACCAGGTAAGGCTCCTCGTTGGTTCGCTCAGTCTGGTAACGAAGTCCCATTTCCACTCGAGGGAGATGACTATCTCAACTATGACTTGATTATCACTGGCGAGTTAGAACCGGGGGCGTTATCGGCCGAACAGCAAGATCATCTGCAACATGCGGTGGTCCGCGGGGGGGCAGGCTGGATTGTCATCGATGGTGCTCGTGGTTATTGGGAGGACCCGAGTTATAAAGTCGTTCGATCGTTGATCCCGACTGAAAAAATTTCTGTGGATCCAAGTTCCAGTCTGCAATCCTGGAGAGCTGTGCCGGTAATAGATTCTCCGCTGGCCAACGTGCTTGAATTGGGAGATGGGACTGCTGGCAATAATGAAACGATATGGAACCAGTTACCGGAATTGAAAATGTTGGTTCCCGTAAAGGAATTGCCAGGTAGTCAAATTCTTGCGACCGCCGAGAGGGGCAAAGAGGCTTATCCTTTGATTGTCACTCGCAATTACGGAGCTGGTCGAATCGTTTATTTTGCGAGCGATGAGACCTGGCGTTGGCGCTATGAAGTAGCGGATAAAATTCACCAAAGATTCTGGAATCAAATGAGTCGCTGGGCGATGCGGCTACCTTTTGCTGTTGAATCGGAATATCTGGCCCTTGACAGCGGGCAGCCTATGTATCGAATCGGTGAAGCGATTGAAATTCGGGCTCGCGTTCGCAATAGCGATGGTGAACCGTCACAACTCTCAACGATTGAAGCGGTGGCTAGTAAATCAGGTCAGATAATGGCGACCACAACGCTCGCTTTGGAAACATCACTTCCTGGCGTCTATCGGGGACGTTTTGTTGGCTTGCAAGCTGGGGATTATGATATTTCGTTGCAAGTTCCCGGACTGTCGCTGGACGCCAATCCATTGAAAACAGAAATCCGAGTGCTTGAACCTGAAAACCCAGAATTGTTGCGAGTAGCTCGTAATGATGATCTACTAACTCAGTTAGCAACGGCAACAGGTGGCATGTATGTTACCGAGGATAAGATAGAGCAGCTTTGGGATCACATGGAACTTAGGCATAACAGCAAACTGATCGAATCGGATCAATTGCTGTGGCAGAGTTTCTGGTGGTTTATTCCGATTTTGGCGTTGATCGCGATGGAATGGTGGCTTCGCAAAAAGGCAGGTTTGATATGAGTACGATATCTCCCTCCAGTAATCGGCTTCCGACAATTACTGCCCAGAAATTACGTGGGTTATCGCAGCGTAGGTGGCAACTGCTGCTAGCTCGTGGCGTAGCGATAACAGCCGCCTGCTTTTTGGTTGTGTTATTGCTGGGCGCTTTTGTTGATATTGGGTGGAACATCAACGAAGAAACTCGCTGGTCGCTCAGTTTCATGATTTACGGGGTAGCCGCTGTCGCCGCCCTCATTGGGCTCTACCCGTGCGCGAAGCCGTGGGGTATGCCCGAGGCTGCCAAAACCATTGAAACTGAAGTACCTGAATTCAGAAACTATCTTCTCTCGGCTGTAGAATTAAGCGTTGATTCGGATGAACCAAGGTATGGGTCTCGAGGCCTGCGCGACCGCCTGCAAGAGAATGTGGCTGGACGAATTGAGGGCTTAAGGATCGGCAAGGTTCTTCCCTGGAGCCGAATTCGACATGCCACATTAGCAGCGCTTGCGGTATTGGTGCTTTTAGGAATGCTATCCGCAATTCCTAGTTTACACTTGCCGCAGCATATGTTGCGATTATTGCTGCCGCATGCCAATCTCGCTCGTCCGAATATCGCAACGATTCACGTAGCGACGCCAAAGCCTGCCTCCCAGACAGTCGCCATCAACGAGCGCTTGGCTTTTGAGGCACATCTGTTATTTGAAAATGAATCCTTGCGTCGTGAGCCTCGTTACGTGCAGATCGAGTATCGAGTGGATGGAGAGAAAGGCGAAAAACTATTTGCTGAAATGGTACGACCCAGCGTAGTAAATCAAGACGAAAAATTGATGTCGTACGTCACTTCACTAGATATCCAAGCTCCTCGAATGGAATATCGCATCACCAGCGATATTGGGGAGTCGGTATGGCATGAACTACGTGCTCATCCAAGGCCAGCAGTCAAAAGTTTTGAAATAGAAGTCAATCATCCTGAGTATGCTGCTGTCTCACCAACGGTTACGGAAGCAACAAACGCTGATATTGAGGTGATTCAGGGGAGTAAAGTGCAATGGAAAATAAAGCCGACTGAAAAATTGACTAGTGCTAAGCTGCGTTGGCTCGATTTGGAATCGCAGGCTGGAATCAAGAATGAGATTCCGTGTCGGCTACTGGATGATGGTAGCTGGAGTGTCAGCCTAGAAGCGACGGAGAGTCGAAGGTTTCAGTTCGATCTCGTCAGTGAGGTTGGTCTGAGTAGTACTTTTCCGACCACCTATCAAATTACGGTTCGTGACGATGTGGCCCCTCGCGTGGCTTGGGCACAGCCCACCGAGTTGTCAAGGGTGATTCGCTCGAAGTCCGCCGCGGAATTAATAGCTCAGTACAGTGACGAATATCCACTGAAATCACTGGTGCAGATGACCCGAGTCAACAGCCGTGAGTGGTATGAAAAATCGCTCACTATTTCCGAAGCGGTTGAAGGCAATGTGGAATGGTTATGGGAGCTCGCTGGACTCAGATTGCGCGTTGGCGATGTCGTTGAAACGAAGTTAATTGCTTTAGATCGTAAAGGTCAGACGGCGGAAAGTCCTGTTATTCAATGGGTGATCTCAGGTACCGAACTCGATCCTCGGCGTGACCTGAGCACAATGGCTCGACAAGAGGTGGCTGATCGTTTGAAAGCACTCGCCCAGCAGGCATTGAATGCACAAAATATCTTCAAGGAAACCAATGACGCCTGGCGAAAAGATGTTGAAAATGTTGACCGTGAACAGGAAGTAGTGACTACGGGAAAAAGATTTAGCGCCGAATTAAATTGCGAAGTAGAAAAGATC
>JAUMAI010000635.1:0-3519 GCA_032116775.1 Pirellula sp.
TAACTAACCAACCCTCAATCGCGTCCGGTGTGTGTACTTTTTGTCGATGCCGAAGTAGCGACACAAATACTTGCTGACAAAGATCTTCTGCATCTACATGCCGTCCACTTAACCGGAAGCAATATGCGTACAGCCGATCATAAAATCGGCTGATCAACATTTCGCTCGACTGCAGCTCTCTGGAATCCACAACCGTCTGTCGATCTGTTGCTGGAGCTTCGAACGATTCAGCAGCTCTAGTGACACACTCCCCTGGAACCTGCCTATCAATTTTTTCTTCCAATCGCCCCTCCTCTACTGGTAGCGCAGCAGAGTAGCGCGTACTAGCCAGGGAGGACTCGACAACGCACGAAATGGCCGAAGCATCTGGGACATTGGAATGGCCAAGGATTTTGCACTTACTTTCAGTTTCGTGACCACCCATGCTCCCGAAATCCAATTTCGTTGATCTGTCCATAAACCCACCTTAGCGGCAGCAGAGCTTGACGCCAAAACAGCCAGGAAGTCGACGACTCGTCCAGATGATTGACATACAGAGGTAGAGTCGCGATTAAGCTCAAATATTCCCTAAGTCTATCAAATTTCAGGTTTTTCGCGAATTATTGAACCTGAGGTTAGGGGTAGCGAGTCTCCGAAACTCTTTTTTATGTTTTTTTCGCCACTTTTTGGAATAAGGGCGGCCAAAGAGAACTCTATATTTCTAGGACCCCGGCGACTAGACCTTTGGCCTGTGAAATAACTGCGACGAGAAACTTGGCGGCTCGAAGGGTTCCAGAGGTCGGGCTGGACCGAACTACTGGCGAGTTCCGAACAGCTGCTAGATAAGTTGTATATTTGGAACAGTGCCAAGGTTGGAATGTAAGGATTTTAGGGAAGCTAGTGGATTCCGACGACTGTGGTGAACATCGCGATACGGTAACGTCGGCAAGCTAGTTCCTTGGAAATACGTGGTTATAAGGGTTTTAAGACGTCAGCCAGGCTAAGGCTGCCTTGGATATTAAAGAACTTGCTTACTCTTGTAGCCAAACCAAAAATTAGTTTTACACCATCCTTGATGACTATTAGCAAACAGCATAAGTTTTCGGTAGGATAGTTGCGAAATAGGCGATGTTGTAGTCCACTAAGGGCATTCATGACTTGGTGATCGGCCGTGTGCGACTCGCTGTAAAATACGAAGGTGAAGCATTGAATCGGTAGTTTTCAAAGCTACAGGCAATTTCCAGCGGCACTATTTGTGCTATGTAAATTGATAGGCGACTAGGAAACGGATCAAACGACGATTCATATTCGCCATACACGCCATACATTTGTGAGATTTGTTCGTTGTAGACAATCCGTGAGAGCATCAGGCTAAGGAGGGAAAGCAACCGCTTCCGTCACTTGGCTGCAAGGCGATATTGGTTATCTACAATGAGCTATGTTAGAGGTTGTCTACTGCCACTGTTGTGGCGGATAAGATTTTAAGTTCAGATTTGGAATGCAAGGAAAACAAGAAATGAAGAAGTTGTTTGGTTTGATCATTGCCGGTGGTTTGGCTTTGTCCGTTGGTTGCGAACCAGCTGCCCCACCAGCACCAAAACCAGCTCCACCAGTGGAAGCTCCTGCTGCTCCTGCTGCTCCTGCTGCTGAAGCACCAGCCGCTGAAGCACCAGCCGCTGAAGCACCAGCCGCTGAAGCTCCTGCTGCACCAGCCGCCGAAGCACCAGCCGCCGAAGCTCCTGCAGCACCAGCTGCACCTGCCGCTGAAGCACCAGCCGCTCCAGCTGCACCAGCAGCTGAAGGTTCTTCTGGTAACTAATTAGGCTAACTCCTTTTTCGGAGTCACCCTAATTTTAAAAATACCAAAGACCATCAACCGACCTTTATTTGGTTCTTGGCTTAGGAACGCGGGATGAGGATTTTCGAGATCCTCCCCCGCGTTTTTTTTTGCCATTCTTGTTTCCGTCGGCTTCCGCCTCATCCAACGATTCGCCAATTCGATCTCGCAACTTAAGAATCTGATCGCGAATCGACGCAGCCTTCTCAAACTCCAACGCTTCGGCTGCTTCCAGCATGTCTTCTTCTAAGCTCTTTATGAGCTCAGCAGTGATTGTTCGCGTTTCTTTTTTAGGCATTACAGCTTCCGTCGCGATTTTTCGAGCGGCTGAAACTGCCTGAATACTATCGCGTATCGCTTTCTTAACCGTAGTTGGAGTGATGTTATGCTCGAGATTGTATTTTTCCTGCAACGCTCGACGGCGGCTTGTTTCCTCGATCGCCAAACGCATCGAATCCGTGATCGTATCCGCATACAAGATCACTCTAGCCCGCACATTTCGCGCCGCGCGTCCAATCGTCTGAATCAGTGATGTACCGCTACGCAAGAAACCTTCTTTATCAGCATCAAGGATTGCCACCAGTGAAACTTCTGGCAAGTCGAGACCTTCACGCAACAAGTTGACACCCACTAGACAATCGAACTGCCCCAACCGCAAACCCTGCAACAGTTCGACTCGCTCGAAGGCATCAAGCTCGCTATGCAACCATCGACAGCGTATATCCTGCTCCACTAAAAATGCTGACAGATCCTCTGCCAATCGTTTGGTCAGCGCGGTTACCAGAACACGATCTCCCTCTGACACACGCTGACGAATCTCTTGAAGCAAATGTTGCACTTGACCCTTGGCAGGCACCACTTCAACCACTGGATCCAGCAAGCCAGTCGGACGGATAATCTGTTCGACAACTTCTCCGCCACATTTCTCTAACTCGTAATCGCTCGGTGTAGCCGACACGAAGATCGCTCGAGCAATTTTCTCCTCCCACTCCTCAAATTTAAGCGGTCGGTTATCCAGGGCACTCGGTAGGCGGAATCCATGATTCACTAGGGTATCTTTGCGGCTTCGATCCCCCGCATACATAGCCCTCACCTGCGGAATCGTCACATGCGACTCATCGATAATCAACAAAAAGTCTTTGGGAAAGAAATCATACAGGGTGTCTGGCGTCGCGCCGGGCGGTTTACCAGACAATGGCCGACTGTAGTTTTCAATCCCAGGACAATGGCCGACTTGTTGCAGCATTTCCAAATCAAAACGGGTACGCGCATTTAAACGCTGCGCCTCTAACAACTTTCCTTCCGTTTTAAATTTCTCTAATTGCTCATCTAATTCTTGTCGAATCTCCCGCACAGCCCGATCGATTCGATCCTCGGGCATCACAAAGTGCTTTGCAGGAAAAATATAAGCTTCAGGCATGTGCCGCACCACTTCGCCCGAGGTAGGATTAATAATCGAAATCTGTTCGACCTCATCTCCCCACAACTCGACGCGATACGCAAACTCTTCGTAGGCAGGCCATACTTCGAGGCTATCACCACGCACTCGTATCTTGCCACGTTCAAAGGCGATATCGTTCCTTTGATACTGAATATCAACCAAACGCAACAATAATTGATCACGGTCTATGATCTTGCCAACGCGAATCGGCACGACCATTTTCTTGTAATCTTCTGGTGAACCCAAACCATAGATACTGGAA
>JAUMAI010000636.1:0-2606 GCA_032116775.1 Pirellula sp.
GAGCGTCACCGTTTCCGCATATCAGCAACCAGCTAAGTCGGAAAACAAACCGTCCGCTGAAACGCCAACGGGCGAACAAGCTCCATCGGAGGAAGAAGCGAAACTAGAACAGCAGCTCATCTCCAATACTAGGCAGCTTACGTTTGAGGGTAAACGGGCAGGGGAAGGGTATTTTAGTTCGGATGGAACGAAATTGGTTTTCCAAAGCGAGCGAGATCCCGCTAACCCGTTCTTCCAGATATTTTTGATGGATCGCGAGACGGGCGATGTCGAAAAAATATCTCCTGGCAATGGGAAAACAACCTGTGCCTGGATTCATCCCGACAATCAACGCGTCCTTTTTGGCTCAACTCAGTTCGATCCAGAAGCGGAGAAGAAGCAAAAAGCAGAACTTGAATTTCGCGCATCAGGCCAAACGAAAAGATATAGCTGGGACTATGACCCGACTTACGATATCGTTGAGTTTGATCGCCCAAGCGGTAAATACCGACAGCTGACTACGGAACGCGGATACGACGCCGAAGGAAGCTACTCGCCTGACGGATCGTTAATCGCCTTTGCTTCGAATCGTCGCGCATATCAAGATGGAATGAGCGGGAAAGAAGTGGAGTTATTTAAAATCGATGAAGCGTCGGCTATCGATATTTATCTTATGAATGCCGACGGTACCAATGTACGACGGTTGACCGATTCGATTGGCTACGATGGAGGTCCTTTTTTCTCGCCCGATGGGAAACGGATCTGCTGGAGACGTTTTGCAGAGAATGGAGCGACCGCTGAAATTTACACGATGAATCTAGATGGTGAAGATGTACAGCGGCTGACCAATCTCGATGCAATGAGTTGGGCACCTTACTATCATCCTTCAGGCCAATATTTGATATTCGCAACGAATAAACATGGCTTCGCTAATTTCGAGCTTTATTTAGTCGATGCAGCCGGTAGACATGAACCGGTTCGGGTCACTTACACAGATGGATTTGACGGCCTTCCGGTTTTTTCTCCGGACGGAGGCACGTTGGTATGGACAACCAATCGTGGCACCAACAAACAATCGCAATTATTCACCGCTACCTGGAATCACGCTAAAGCACTAGAATTATTAGGACTCGGCGCAACTGCAGATACTCGCGATGCAGTGGCGGCTGCTGGCGATACTGCATCTCGTGCGGCTGTGAATTACAGCGCTAGCGATGTTGGTCGGCATGTCGATTACTTATGCCGTCCCGAGTTGGGCGGACGCTTGACGGGTACCGAAGGTGAACTCAAAGCCACCGCGTACGTCGCTGCTTACCTGGAAAGTCTGGGGATTCAACCAGCTGGCGAGAATGACTCGTGGTTTGCTTCATTTCCGTTCACGGCTGGTATCGATCTCGGCGAAGCAAATCGGCTGCAGGATGGAAAGAGCACTTTTGAACTCAGCAAGCAATGGCGTCCACTTTCGTTTACAAAGACTGGCGAGTTTCCGAAAGCAGATGTTGTATTTGCTGGGTATGGAATTGTGTCACCGGCTGAAAATGGATTTGAAGAGTACGACTCTTATGTCCATTTGGATGTTGAGAATAAGTGGGTTGTTGTCTTTCGCAACATGCCTCAAAATATCACTCCGGAGAAACGCCAGCATTGGGCCCGGTATAGTTCCTTGCGTTTCAAAGCGATGCAAGCTCGCGATCGTGGTGCATTAGGCCTTATTGTTGTTAGTGGCCCAACATCTGGAGTTCGTGATCAGCTAGTCAAACTCGAACTTGATGGAGCCTTGGCGGGCACAAGTCTTGCGGTAATTAGCGTTACCGACGATGTTGTAAAAAGCTGGTTTGAAGCCAATGATGCTAAACTCGATGAGGTTCAGAAAGAGTTTGATAGTGGTGAGCCAGCGATGGGTTTTCCGCTCAATGGGGTTCAGTTGTCGGCGAATATCGACGTACGTCAGATCAAGAAGCAAGGCCGCAACGTAGTAGGCTGGTTACGTGCGGGCGAAACGCCCACCGCAGAAGCGATAATTATTGGTGCCCATATCGATCACTTGGGACGTGGTGAAGGAGGATCCAGCCTAGCCAATGAGAACGAGCAAGGCGGGACTCACCGTGGCGCAGACGATAATGCGTCTGGTGTGGCAGGCATGCTGGAAATAGCTCAGAACCTATCTGATCAAGTAAAACGTGGTGAATTAAAACTGAAGCGTGATATCCTTTTTGCAGCGTGGTCGGGAGAGGAGTTAGGGCTGCTCGGTTCAGCTCACTTTGCTGATCAGTTTTATGAACTCTATCCGCACTTGAAACCCAAGATTGAAGCTGGGGCGAATCAGGAAGGAAGCACTCACTCAGACAACCAGCCACTTTATCCAGCGATTGTTGCAGCGTTAAATCTCGATATGGTTGGTCGATTACGCGACAATTTGGTGTTGCAGGGCATTGGTTCCTCTGACGTATGGGCTCAGGAAATCGAACGACGTAATGCGGTAGTGGGCCTCCCGGTCACCCTGCAGAACGATACCTTTTTGCCAACCGACGCGAGCACTTTTTATCTTCGCGGAGTCCCTATTCTGTCCGCCTTTACTGGGTCGCACTCGGAGTATCATACTCCGCGCGACGTGCCTGAAACATTGA
>JAUMAI010000636.1:2616-3619 GCA_032116775.1 Pirellula sp.
GAGGGAGCGGCGAAGGTGGCCAGATTAATGGGTTTGATCGGTCGTTCAATTGCGACTGCAGAGAAGGCACCTGTTTTCATTCGCCAAGAGGCGCCCAAAGATGGTGCGCGTGCTCGTCTGCTTGCTTATTTGGGAACTATTCCAGACTACGCGAAAGGCGACATTAAAGGTGTACTCTTGTCTGGAGTTGCAAAGAATGGTCCGGCAGAGAAGGGTGGTATTCGCGGTGGCGACATCATCACTGAATTAGCTGGCAAAAAAATCGAGAATATCTATGACTACACTTTTGCCATTGAGGCATTGAAGGTCAACGAAGAAGTAGAAATTGAAATTAGCAGAAAAGGTGAAACTTTGCGGTTCAAGGTAACGCCGACATCTCGGGAGTGAGGGTTGTTAGCGTTCGAAAACGCAACATGGTTCCTCTTCTCCACGGTCAATGCGAGCTAAGTTGTTACGACTTCGCACCGCAAGACTATTCAATGGTGATATCAATGACATCTTTTTCAGGTTGTCGAGCGGTGAGGAGCTGAGGCTAATTGCACACTCCTCTTTCCTCACATCTGCTAGCAATATCTTCATGAGACCACCGCGCGGGGACAGACGCTGCATCACTGGTTCGCGACGCGACCAACGCGGGGACAGGCATTGCGACCACGTACCATCAGCTCGCTAGCAATAGCGCTACCAAGTGAGCGACGCGGGGACAGACGCTGCGTTGTTGGCTCGCGACGCGACCAACGCGGGGACAGGCATTGCGACCACGTGTCAGCAGTTCGCTAGCAACAACACCACCAAGTGAGCGACGCGGGGACAGACGCTGTGTCACTGGTTCGCGACGTGGCTAACGCTGGGACAGGCATTGCGATAACCTGCCAGCAGTTCGCTAGCAACAGCACCATAGATGACCAACGCGGGGACAGGCGCGGTGTCGATGGTTCGCGACGTGACCAACGCGGGGACAGGCATTGCGATAACCTGCCAGCAGTTCGCTAGCAACAGCACC
>JAUMAI010000637.1:0-2606 GCA_032116775.1 Pirellula sp.
TCCCCCGCTCCCCTCTAGCGATTTTTTGCTGCGCAAAAACGCTGGGGGCGAGGGGAGAGAGTATCAGAGAGCCAATATTTCAACGCAGTGTCGAGGGATGAGGAAAGCCAAGTCGCTTATCGACTAAATTGAAGAGTGGTCGGCCTGTTAGAAATCGCTCCAGATTCTCGCAAGCTAAACGCGTCGTATCATCGACGCGACTGGCCGCTTGAGCTCCAACGTGGGGTGTGATCAAGACGTTGGGCAAGTTCCACAACGGACTCTCGGGCGGCAATGGTTCTACTTCCGTCACATCCACTCCTGCTGCCGCGATATGTCCCGCTTGGAGTCGTTCAATCAAAGCGGCTTCATCGACCACTTGTCCCCGTGCCACATTAATAAAATAACTTCCCTTCTTCATTGCATCGAAGACTGAACCATTGATGCAATGCTGTGTCGAAGCATTAAGGGGCAATGTCAAAATCATGATGTCACACTGGTGAGCTAACGTATGTAGCTCAGTGTGTGGTAATAGCTCCGCGACCTCGGGCGGTTGATTGACGGGGTAATAATCTGTGGCAATGATTCGCACCTTAAAAGGAGCCAAGACTTGTGCCAATCTCCGGCCATTGCCTCCTAAACCGACAATACCAACTGTCTTGCCGTGCAAATCACCCGTTGGGCGACGGACGAATTCCTTCGTTTGCATCTGCCGAAAGAACGTTGGGATACCACGCAAAACGCCCAGCAATAGCGCTAGAGTTTGTTCGGCTACCTGATTAGCAAATAATCCCGAAGCACTGCATACCGGTATCGTCGATTCAATGACCGAAGGAACTAAACAATGATCTAACCCAGCTGCAGATGATTGAATCCATTGCAACCTTCCTTGACGCACTACTGTATCCCAATCGACTGGAACCTTCGCATGGCCAATAAAGATATCGGCGTTCATGATCTCAGTTCCAATTCGTTCTTGGCCAGCATTGATAATGTTGGCCTGGGGTGCTGCCGCCTGTAGCCACTGCAAATGATGTGGTTCCACCGGATAACAGAGAACAATATTCATGTTGTCGTTAATTTTTCGTAAGAGAATAAATGCAAAATAAGCTGCTTCGTCTCGCAGATACGACTCTGCCGCATTTGCAGCGGAGCATTTTGCGGTAAGCTGAAGCGTCCAAGCCCAAGCAACCGAAACAGTAACCCATGGAACGAGCGTGAAAGTCAAACTGTTTGGCTCTCATCTCATCGAACAAACATCGGCATGAAACGATAACGCTGTGACAACCAATGATGCAACTCCAGAGACCGGGAGACCGGGATATTTTTTAGATCGCCCGCATCTGCTGGAACTGCTGCGTGTCGCGCTCCCGCTGATTGTATCGACCGGTTTCTTTTCGTTGCAGCTCTTTATTGATCGGACGTTGCTATTTGCTTTTTCCAGCGATGCGGCCGCAGCAGCCATGGGGGCCGGTAGCGCTTTCTGGACGATGACCTGTTTTCCGGTGGGGCTCATTGGATTCGTATATGTTTTCGTCGCCCAATACTACGGTGCACGGCAAGATGAGCGAATCGGTTTAGCTATATGGCAAGCAGTGTGGATGACTCTCTTTATCACCCCACTCTTTGTTGTTGGCTGGCTAGCCGCTCCAAATCTCTTTGCCGTGTTCGATCATCCGCAAAACGTGCTCGAGTTAGAAACGGCTTACTTTCGGTGGCTGACCATCGCTGGACCCAGCACCGTTCTAACGGCGGCTCTGGCAGGATTTTTTTATGGGCTCGGCAAAACGGCCGTGGTCATGATCACGGATATCGCGTGCACTCTCGTTAATGTTGTCTTGAATCTTTTGTTGATTTTTGGCTATGGTCCATTCCCAGAAATGGGCATTGAAGGGGCTGCGATTGCCACGGTGATCGCATCGTGGTTGCATATCCCGATGTTGCTCTGGGCAATGTACCGTCCTGAACATGTTCAACGATTTAACTTGTGGACCTGTAAGTTGGATCGAGAGCTTATCTGGCGCATGATTCGTTATGGCTGGCCAGCCGGTATTCAAATGCTGAGCGAATCAGGTGCTTTCGCAATCATCATGATGAAAGTAGGGCGACTCGGCGAATTGCCACTGGCTGCCACAACTTTAGCCTTGGGGGTAAATATATTGGCTTTTATCCCCATGATGGGACTCAGCCAAGCACTCGGAGTCTTAGTTGGTCAACGCTTGACAGAAGGTAAAGTTGATCTAGCGGTTCGTACTGTGCGAACCTGTTTGGTGATGTCAGCTCTCTATACCGGTTGCTTTGCTGTAATCTACTGGCTCTTCCCCGATCAAGTTCTATCGATCTACTCGATGACAGCGGATGTCGAACGATACAGCGAGATCGAACCGTTAGTAAAACCGCTGTTGGTCTTCATCGCGATCTATTGCATTTTGGATGGATTCCAAATTGTGTTTGTCGGAGCGATCAAAGGTGCAGGTGATACCTTCTATGTTTTGATGGGGACCTTTTTGACCTCTCTCGTCGCTGTCTTGTTCGGAATCGTCGGCGGACTGTGGTTTGGTGAAAGCCTGCAGTGGTGGTGGTTCGTGATCACACTCTGGGTGATTGCCATGATGATCGCGTTCGGC
>JAUMAI010000638.1:0-8371 GCA_032116775.1 Pirellula sp.
CCGAGGGTATCAAGTTGGCTCTCTGTATCACAATGTATCAAGAGGCCTGGTGTGAATTTGAAAGAACCATGAAAGGAGTCATCCAAGGCTTGATTGACTTGTACTGTCAGCAGACGGAACTCAAATGGGAGGAATTCAAGCAGCATGGACTAGATCGCTATGCCAAACAACGTAACGATGCTGCCACTCGAGGAGTGAGCCGACTATCAGCCTACTTGCACTACGGCATGATCTCTCCATTTCGGATTGCCCGTGAGGCATCTAATTTGGGCGCTGAAAAGTTTCTGGATGAACTACTTATCTGGCGTGAACTTGCCTACTGCTTCTGCCGGTTCAGCGACAGCGTCGAAACCACCGCTGCTGTTCCCGCTTGGGCGAGGAAAACTCTTAATGAACATCGTTCGGATTTGCGTATCTGTCTGCACTCATGGGAAACGAGCGCTCGTGCAAAAACCAATGATTCCCTCTGGGACGCTTGCCAGCGAAGCTTGCTGAGACATGGCGAATTGCACAACAACCTCAGAATGACGTGGGGCAAACATATTCTGCAGTGGACCTCAGGGCCAGAGGAGGCACTCGCGAGATTACAAGACCTTAACCATCGGTATGCTCTCGATGGACGAAACCCAGCCAGCTATGGGGGCATCTTGTGGTGCTTAGGACAGTTCGATAGACCCTTTACACCTCCTCAAAAAATAATCGGTACCGTCCGCCCGCGACCACTTCCAGAACACCTGCAGCGCCTAGACCTAGCCAAATACCAACAACTGGTCAATCGTCCCATTTACGGCCAACAACTTTCGATTGCCTGTATCGGCGCAGGCTTGGCAGGTTTAATCTGTGCTCGCACTTTGACCGACCACGGACTAAACGTGACGCTCTTTGATAAATCTCGCAGCGTTGGCGGAAGAACAGCCAATCGTCGTGGAGATGGTGGATGGAGCTGTGATCACGGCGCTCAATACTTCACCGTGCGCGACCGTCGCTTGGCCAAGTACGCTCATAGTTGGCATGAAGATGGCGTTATCGATCTATGGCAAGGCCGCGTCATTGAACTGCGAAATGGTGAAGTCCTTGATAAGGAGCGTCCTCAACCTCGTTGGGTTGGTACACCTGCCATGAATTCGCTCGCTCGACACTTAGCTGGTGGGCTAACGATTCAATTTGAAACTCAAGTGACTCACACGCAGCGAAACGCCGATGGGCTTTACGAAATCATTGCCCAAGATGGAACGAGTCACGGAACTTTCGATGCCGTTCTTTACAATCTACCAGCACCACAGATCAAACCGATCATCCCTAATGACTGCTCCTGGAAAGCACGACTCGACTCGATCGAATTCGCTCCTTGTTGGGCCGTGATGTTAGCCTTCGAATCGATGTTTGATGTTCCATTCGATGGAGCATTCATCAACGAGGGACCGCTGCGCTGGATCGCTCGCGATAGCAGTAAACCACAACGCCACGGGCGATTCGATACGTGGGTTTTGCATGCCTCCCCAGAATGGTCGCATGCGAATTATGACCAAGAGCCGGAGAAAATTATTGCTGTCTTGTGCGACGCATTGCGCCAGGCAACTGGGCATGATCTGCCGGATCTAGTGGCTTCCAGCGCGCATCGTTGGCGTTACGCCCAACCCACAAACTGCTTAACGGATAATTGCTTATGGGACAGTCAGCGGCTTTTAGGGGCTTGCGGTGATTGGTGCAATGGTCCTCGCGTCGAAGGCGCACTGCTCAGCGGCTTGGCGCTTTCAGGCCGTATCCTCGGCTATTTGCACCAGAACTATCCACCACAACCTCAATCATCACCACGCCAACTGTCCCTGCTTTAGCAATCATGCCTACTCCATAACGGCTTAGCTCAACTTCTTCTTGAAGAACTCGATAGTCCGGTCCCAAGACAACTTTGCGGCTGCCTCATCATATCTCGGAGTCGAATCATTATGGAAACCATGATTCACGCCAGGATAAATATAAGCTTGGTAATCGACACCAGCTTTCTTCAGAGCAGCCTCGTAGGGAGGCCAACCTTCGTTGATCCGCGTATCAAGAGCTGCGTATTGCAAGAGAAGCGAAGCTTTGATCTTGGGTACATCTTCAATCGCCGCCTGCCGTCCGTAGTAAGGAACTCCTGCGACGAGTGTGTCAGGAATGCGAACGGCCAACTGATTGACCACACCACCACCATAACAGAACCCAACAGCTCCTACTTTCCCAGTGGAAAGTGGATGCTTCTTCAACGTTTCAGCACCAGCGATAAAATCTTCCAGCATTTCATCTGGCTTACGGCTTGCCTGCATCTCCCGCCCCTTATCATCGCTCCCTGGATATCCGCCGAGTGGCGAAAGTGCATCAGGAGCCAAAGCTAAAAAGCCAGCCACAGCCAGACGTCGTGCCACATCTTCAATGTAGGGATTGAGACCACGATTTTCATGAATCACGAGCACGGCAGGAAACTTGTCGCCACCTTTGGTGGGATGAGCCAGCAAGCCCTTGATCTTTCCACCACCTTTCAGCGACTCGTACTCAAACACTTCACTCTTAATTCGATCGTCATCCTTGGCCACCTGCTGCGCCCAAGCGTAGTTGGGGGTCAGCCCTTGAATGATGGCTTCAGCAGTGACCCCGGCGGTAGCCAGAGCCGCAATTCGTTGCGTAAAATCGCGACGACTAATTCTTCCGTGGGCGTAATCGTCATAGAGATCAAGAGCACGCTGATCAAAGTCGCTAGCTTGCATACGATTCATCGGTCAACTCCTAAAAGTAAAGATGTGAACCAACAATCGTAACAGGGAACGAGCCTGCCAAGCAACCAAAAAGAGACTTGCCCAGCCTAGACTTGCCCAGCCCTCTTCTTGAACAAGATTACCGAATAGTAATCCTGCTGCTTAACGATCCTCAGTGGCGGCGATTCGATTCACGGCATTAAGCATCGCGAGAATAGTCGCTTCCACGGTATCGGTCGATAATCCCACACCGCGATGCGATATACCGTTGTGCTCAATTTCGACCGTAACTTCGCCTAGGGCATCACGACCTAGCGTCGCGCTGCGGACGCGGAAATCCTTACAAATCACTTTGTAGCCAGTAATTTTTTCAACTGCCCAAAAAGCAGCATCGATAGGACCATCCCCTTCCGTCGTCTGCTCTGTGTACTCCTTGTCGCCATGCTTGAGAGTCAGCCGTACGCTCGGCTGCTTACCGCTTCCCGCAGCTACATCAAAGGAGACCAAAGTCCACGCTTGTCGTACTTGGCCGCTGATCTGTTCTTGGATCAGAGCCACAATGTCACCGTCATAGACTTCCTTCTTCTTATCAGCCAGCAATTTGAATTTCTCAAAAACGCTCTGCAGTTGCTCGCCGGTGAGGTTGTAACCCAAAGCTCGAGCACGATCTGATAATGCAGCTCGCCCACTATGTTTTCCTAAAACCAAGTCGGTCTTAGTCAACCCGACATCTTCTGGCCTCATGATCTCATAGGTGCTGCGTTCCTTGAGCATTCCATCTTGGTGAATTCCCGATTCATGCGCGAACGCATTGCGGCCAACGATGGCTTTGTTGCGTTGAACTTCCAAGGTGGTCACTTTACTAACCAAGCGACTGGTCGGTACTAAACGTTGTGTGTTGATTCGAGTCGAGCAGCGGTAATAGTCTTCTCGCGTCTTCAGAGCCATCACGATTTCTTCTAACGAGCAATTACCAGCTCTTTCACCAATACCATTGATTGTGCACTCAACCTGCCCTGCCCCACCTTCGACAGCGGCTAAACTGTTAGCAACCGCCAAACCTAGGTCATCGTGGCAATGCGCACTGATGATTGCCTTATCAATGTTGGGGACGCGATTGAGAAGCAGTTGGATTCTTTCGTACATTTCACGAGGTGTAGCATACCCAACGGTGTCTGGGATATTGATCGTCGTTGCCCCAGCTGCAATTGCTGCTTCAACCACTCGACATAAAAAATCATGCTCGGTACGAGCAGCATCTTCAGGTGAGAACTCAATGTCATCACATAAGGAAGCTGCCTTGCGCACTCCTGCTACAGCACGTTGCACAATCTCATCGGTCGTCATTTTGAGCTTGAACTGACGGTGAATCGAGCTGGTGGCGAGGAAGACGTGAATTCTCGGGCTCTGTGCACCTTTGAGCGCTTCCCAGGCGCGTTCAATATCCGTGTCATTGCAACGTGCCAAGCCGCATACAGAAACACCTCGTACAGAGTTGGCAATCTCGCGCACCGACTCAAAGTCACCAGGAGAAGCGATCGGAAATCCCGCTTCAATAATGTCGACCCCCAGGCCCACTAGAGCGTGTGCGACTTCAAGTTTCTCGGCGAGGTTCATACTCGCGCCTGGCGATTGCTCTCCATCGCGGAGAGTAGTATCGAATATCTTGATGTTGCGAGTTGCTGGTTGAGCGGTTGGCTGTTCGGAAGGTGACATGGACTTTCGCTTTCGTCCCAATCCAGGGATCCACATGATTTAGGCAACAAAAAACCCCAGCGGCCTATTGCTAAGCCCTGGGGTTATACGCTTCGATTTCAACGACAACTTTCCCCAAGACTTGGCTAAACAAGTCCTAGCAATCTGAGACCTAGCAGCTCCAGCCCCAATAACCGATCAGACATCAAAGGGGACTCGAATCGATATAAATCGATAGCGATCCCATTACCGATCTCGGTATTGGCAAGCGAAGCAGCGGAGTTCTGAGAAGAAGAATGGTCGTTCATATATACAAAAAGTTAGCAACAGCGGGTTATCGGGTCAAGCACCAGCCCGTTTGACAGCCACGATCTGGCCGAAATGACGGACGAAAATGGCTGGCCAGATCCGGCTGATGCGAGCCTTGCGATCAATTATCGGCGGGTACCTGATGAACCACAAGCAAATTGTGGGTATGGTCCATCACCCCCGTTCCGGTGACAAAAACAACGTGGTCTCCTGGAGCCAAGATACCGTTGGCTCTACCCCAGCGACTGACCTCATCGAACAAGCTGGTCGGATTGTCGATATTCAAAATCTTTTGGGGCATGATTCCCCAGAATAGACACATCCGCCGCAGCGTAACATCGGAATCACTAACACCCAGAGTTGGTGTGAAATTGCGCTGCTTGGATTTGACCCACGCCGTTCCTCCCGTTCGACTGGCAACGACAACTAACTTCGCACCGATCGATTCCGCAATGTTGGCGGCGTTATGAGTGACTGCCGAGGTGATCGGGTGAACTCGATCAAACACTTTGGCTCGACCGGATGACGGCTGATCCCGTAACAACTGTTCGGTGTAAAGCATGATACGATTCATGGTCTCAACAGCCAGAACCGGATATTCGCCGATAGCAGTTTCTCCACTGAGCATGCAGGCATCAGCTCCGTCGAGAATCGCATTCGCGACATCACTCGCCTCGGCACGGGTTGGCCTTCGATTGTGATGCATACTTTCCAACATCTGCGTCGCCACAATTACTGGCTTCAGCTTCTCGCGGCAAACAGCGATAATTCTTTTCTGAGCCACAGGTGTTTCAGCTACGTCGATCTCAACACCCAGATCACCACGAGCAACCATCACGCCATCAGCTGCTTCGACGATTTGCTCAAGTCGATCGAGTGCTTCGCGTTTCTCGATCTTAGCTATTACCAAAGCTTGACTATCTAGTGAGCTCAAGAGGTTTTTCAAGGAATAGACGTCTTGAGCAGAGCGGACGAAACTCAAGCTGATGAAATCGATCTCGTTTCGTGCTCCCCAAATAGCGTTCTCGACATCCTCAGGTCTCATCGCCGAGACACTTAAGGCAACTCCAGGCAAATTGATTCCTTGACGAGACCGAATGGTTCCCGAAGTAAGAACTCGACAGGTAACTTGGTCTTTATTCTTATCGATCGCCTGCAAAGTGATAGTACCATCGGCGAGCATGATGCGATCGCCGACCTGAACCTCGTCGATCAACCGCGTGTAGTTGCTGGACAATTGATCTGGTGCCGAAACACTGTCGCCTCGGACGAACTTGAGAACCTGTCCCACTTCGACATCCAGCGGAGCATCCTGAAACATCGCTCCCAAACGTATTTTAGGACCTGCCAAATCAAGCAGCACTCCGATCGGATAACCGGTTCGCTCACGAACCTCTCTGATCTTTGCTAACGTCGCTTCAAAATCAGCCGTCTTGCCGTGAGCTGCGTTGATACGGAAAACGTCCACCCCATTGAGTACTAACTCGGTCAAAGTCTCGATCGAACTACAAGCTGGACCAACCGTTGCCACGATTTTTGTTCGGGCTTCGTTTAAACTCGGTCGAGAACTTTTCATAGATTCATCACTCGCAGTCAGTGGCACATGTTTGAAGGCCGGTACCAAAACCGGGGCTGAGGTTAACATGTTCGTTGTACTCGTAGAAAGTGTGTGCGGAAAGATTGCTTACACAGATTCGGCACTCCAATCCGAGCCTGACATACCTGGAATCGAAGCCCTGCTCCGGTCTCCTGGCTGGCAGAAGCCTAGCTTACGAATGCCGTTCTGCCCCTTTGGATGCGTATTAAAGCTCCATTAAGCCCCTATTTCGGGAGCACTTAGCCACTCTTTGTGATACTCTGTAGCGTTTGTATCGATTTTGCCGAATCACGTTTTTTCTGCGGAGGACGATTGGTAAACTTTTCTCCATCCGTTTTTCTACCTATGCCCCGCTTTCTCACTATCCTTTTACTTTTTCGAACTGCGATTTCCGATGAGCTCAACAACATCGCGTAGCTCAGGCTGGCACCAGGCAACCGCTGTAATCATCGGAGCATCTTCGGGTTTCGGTGCGCACCTCGCCGCGGCTTTGGCTGGTCGAGTCCATACGCTTTATCTGATTGCGAGGCGAGAAGATACCCTAGAGTCTCTTGCCCATAGACTCCGCGGTTCCTATCCGAAAACGACCATTCGAACCATCGCTGCTGATGCCACCGATTTGACCAGTCTGAATCAAGCTGCATTCCAAGTCCAACAGCAATCCGCTTCGATTGACTTGCTCGTCAACGCCGTCGGCAAGTCGGATCGAGGGCGATTGCTGGAATTAACCGACCAGGAATTGCAGGATCTTTTTACCGTCAACGTACTGACTGCCATTCATGGCACGCGGGCCTTTCTGGAGCTGCTCAAAGTCAAATCGGGCACAATAGTCAACATCGGTTCGCTGTCATCAAAGTTCGCGCCTCGATTTCTTGGCGGTTATTCGGTGACCAAATTTGGTTTAGCCGCTGCCAGCCAACAATTGCGATTAGAACTGGCAGAATTTGGAATTCATGTGATGCTGGCCTGCCCGGGGCCGATCCGTCGAGATGATGCCGGAAACCGATACGCAAAACTGGCGGAGCATCGCGAACTTCCTCCCTCGGCCAATGCACCTGGTGGTGGAGCCAAGATCCGCGGTCTTGATCCTGAGCGGTTAGCTCAGCAAATCCTAGAAGGTGCCGCGCAACGCAAAACCGAAATGATGTTTCCTCGCAAATCCCGTCTACTGCTAATCCTGCTGGCGATTTTCCCCAGCTGGGGAGAGCGAATGCTGCGCAACTCGACCTCATAGCCAACGGCCGACCAGATACTAAACGCATATACTTATATCTGTAATGCAGTACAATCACGCGTTCATGTACACAAAATTCACCTAAGTGGTCACTTTGGCCCTTCTAGGCGAGTTTTTTGGAGCTGGTTAAAAATAGCACTCAGTGGAAGCAATTCACAGTACGGAAGCAATCCACAGTACACAATCCACAGTACAACGGTGTGCTTTTGACCACACGTCACTAATTGGTCCACTTATTTCCCTTTAAGACAAGAGAAAAAGGCAACAAGGAAAGGCAAGTCGAACCCATGCAGTATTTCCCTGAAGTCAGCAAGATTCCATTTGAAGGTCCGGCATCGAAGAATCCACTCGCCTATCGCTGGTACAACGAAAATGAAATGATCGAAGGCAAGTCGATGAAAGATCACTTGCGTTTGAGCGTGGTGTATTGGCACACATTCCGCGGAACTGGTAGCGATCCTTTCGGTGCTTCAACCATGATTCGCCCTTGGGATGATGGCAGCAACAGCGTCGACAATGCCCTGCGGATGGTTGATGTTGCCTTCGAGTTTTTCGAGAAGCTCGGGGTTCCCTACTACGCATTCCACGACCGCGATATCGCCCCAGAAGGAAAAACGCTGAGCGAAAGCCACAAGATCCTCGACCGGATTGCAGAAGCTTTGAAAGCTCAGCAGCAACGCACTGGTATTAAATTGCTTTGGGGCACAGCTAACCTTTTCAGTAACCCCCGATTCGTGCATGGCGCCTCAACTTCATGCAACGCCGACGTCTTCGCTTTTGCAGGTGCTCAAGTAAAAAAGTGCCTCG
>JAUMAI010000639.1:0-12418 GCA_032116775.1 Pirellula sp.
AATGCCTGAGAACCTGAAAGTGTGATCCTGTTTAGTCGATCGACGTTTATGCTCACAAGCAGCAGGTCTTCGGATCAAGCCACAATCTCTGTGACGACTCTCGCATTTCGTTTGGCAGTGATAATTTGTTTTTGGTTGTTGTATGGGAAGAATACTTCTTCGCAATTGAGCCCGAAAAGATGCATGATCGTCGCTTGAAAGTCATTGGGCGTTACAACATTCTCAACTGCTTTGTGCCCAAACTCATCGGTTTTACCGAAAGCCATGCCTGGCTTCACGCCTCCCCCTGCCAGCCAAATACTAAAGCCTTGACCATTGTGATCCCGGCCAGCTTGTTCGGGAGTTCCATGCTCCTGAGTTACTGGTAAACGACCGATTTCGCCACCCCAGTGAACGAGAGTCGAATCGAGTAAGCCACGCTGCTTTAGATCCTTAACCAACGCTGCCACCGGCTTATCTGTCTTCTTACAAATCGAGGAGAGTCCGGCTTTGAGGCTGCTATGATTATCCCACGGCTGTCCGGCGTGGAATAGTTGGACGAAACGCACACCACGCTCAACGAGGCGTCTTGCTAACAAGCAACGTGTACCATACTCGCGAGTCTCTGGTTCATCGATGCCGTACATCGCTAGCGTGCTGGCGGATTCCTTCGAGATATCGAGGGCATCGCTAGCTGCCAATTGCATGCGTGCTGCTAATTCGTAACTGGCAATTCTCGCTTCTAACTCTGCTTCTCCTGGATGCGATTCCAAATGCCGTCGATTGAATTCTTGAAGCAAATCAAGATTCTGTCGCTGTAAGGCGCCTGCCAAATGTGGCGGTGGCTGTAGGTTGAATATTCGCGGTTCTTTGGGACGCAGAACCGTTCCCTGAAACATCGCTGGCATAAAACCATTGGACCAGTTGGTCACACCATCCACTGGATGACCACCTGGATCGGTCAAAACCATATAGGCTGGTAAATCCTGTGACTCACTTCCTAATCCGTAAGCCAACCACGATCCGAGCGTTGGCCGCCCCAGAATTCCAGGGATGCCGCCATGAAAATAGCGGATTGAAACTTCATGTCCATTAGCTCCCGTATGCATACTACGGATCAAACAAATGTCATCGACGATCCCGGCAGTATGCGGCAATAACTCCGATAGCTCAGTACCACATTGACCATGGGGACGAAATCGAAATGGGCTACCTAGAAGCTTCTTACTTGCTTGATTCACAAATGAGAAGTGGATATCACCTTGGTAGTCGGTGCCACTGTATTTTGTTAACTCCGGCTTTGGATCCGTCAGATCCATGTGCGACGGACCACCGTGCTGAAACAGCGATATCATCGCTTTCGCTTTCGGTGCAAAATGTGTTTTTCGCGGGAGCAGGTCGTTGTGGGGACGATCTTTGAGCACAGGTGGTTTCGCAAAGGCTGATTCTTGCGCTAGCAGCCATTGCAAAGCAAGCGCACCGATTCCCATACCTGTTTTCGAGAGCCACTCTCTACGAGCTATATTGTGGGGTGATTCCATTTCATCGCACCTAATCGACGTACAAAAATTCGTTGGAATTGATCAACATCTGGCCAAGATGCGTCAACACCTGCTGACTTACGGTTGATCCTGACGGAATACGTTCTGGTTCCAGATGCAAGAGTGTTATCTGACGCTCTGCAAAACGAAACATCATATTGACCTCATCCTCAGTTGGCACTCTCAGCAATATTTTTTGCCAAACTGCAATCATTTGCCTACCAAGATTTGTGTAGTCATCAGCAGACTGAGGCCCTCGAAAACCACTCACGGAGGAGTACGAACGCTTTTCCCCCGTTTCTAATGTGAGTTCGAGCGTAACATTCAAAGTGAAGGAATCCGACGTTTCATGATCGATGCAATGAACCACTAGATCGAGCACTTCGCCAGCTTTCACTGGCAAACTGACACCATTGGTCTCGACAGTTCCATTTTTTGCGCGCCAGCGTCCTACCACGCTATTGGGACCACAGAGAATAGCTTCGACCCCATCACCGTTCGGGCTGCCATGTCCAAGCTTGCCATGAATATGAACGGTTCCATTCGCTGGGGCTGTCCAACGCCGAATGGTCGGATGTTGTTTGTTACCTGGATGCCCACCTTGAGCACTTAAAAACACCCAACCTATCGTCGGATCGGGCAATTGCGTTCCACCTTGCCACTGATTGCCTGTGTAATGCGGCAATGCCTTGAATTGCTCGACTTTACCCGCCTCAACATTTACGATCCCTGTTCCATAACTCCAAAGTGGCGCTGGAGGTGCCTGAGGTTGCCACGTTGCGGCCAAATTCTCTACGGATTCGCGATTCGCCTCAACTAGCTTGGCTGACCGCTGGGCTAACTTACCAGCCTGCTCGAGCACAAAATCACCATTCATGAGAATTAGTGACTGTGATGGTACTGTAGAGCTTGATCTGATATCGCAATTGATTCCCATGACCGGCGCGTCAAACGTTTGTAACAAGGCGACTGGTTGCGTCCTTCTCCATTTCGAATACAAACTCCTGCGTGGTTGAGCAGAATCGATACTAACCTGTCCTGCATCATCTTCTTTGAGCGCCAGCGGAGGTCCAAACATCTGCACTTGCAAGTCCCCAGTAACTGAGAGCGCTGCGTCTCTCAACACTTCAGCATCGACACGCTGAATAGGACGCCGCCAATAGTAAATGTTGTCCGGATCCAATTGATCTCCAAGAGAATTTCGATTTGAGGATTGCCTGTAGACTTGTGACGTCATAATAAGGCGATGCAAATCCTTTAAACTCCACTGCCGAACCACCCACTGAGAAGCTAACCAATCTAAAACCTGCGGATGAGTCGGGGGACTTCCCAGACGCCCGAAATCACCTGGCGTGGCAACGATCCCACGACCGAAATGATGCATCCACACTCGATTGACTAATGCTCGAAGGAGCAGGGGGTTAGGAATTGCGCTATCGGTTAACCAGCGAGCGAACGCCAATCTTCTTCCGGAAGTTGGGAGGCTAGTATCATCTGCGGAGAACTCGGTTGGAGTGCCTTCTGGAACTAGCACTGCCATCTTCCCTGGAGCAACTTCACGCGTAGGCTGGTTATGATCACCACGATGAAATAGCCGGGTCGCGGGAAGATGTCCGGACGGTTCGACCAAAGCTTGAAGGAAGGTTTCCGGTGGCTTCTTCGCGCGAACTTCAGCAATTCTCGCATCGTACTTCTTTAAATCTTCCGCAGCCTCAGGCAGATATTGATAAAGGACACCGGGCGTAATGTTAACGCTCGGATAAACATCCAATAATTTTTTTTGCTCTTCGGTGCGTTTATCTCCAGGCGTTTCGTAAGCTAAACGCAATTGAGCTCTCAGCGGTTCTTCATACTTCGTTAGTTCTTTGTCTAACGCCTGCTTCATGTATTGCGATTGTTTATCGTTTCTCTCCTGGCCGATCTTTTGCGCCTCTGCTTCCACCTCGCTGGCAATACGTCGATTATCGTTCGTATAGAGTGACACTAATCTCTCATTAGGTGTCTTCCAGGCTTGCCAGTCTAAAGCAGGTTCAAAAACCGCTCGCAAGGCAAAATAGTCTTGATGCGAAATCGGATCGTAGCGATGGTCATGACACTGGGCGCAATTGAAACTCGACCCCAGCAACGTACTGCCAACAATTTGCATAGTATCGGCAATCGTTTTGTTGCGAGATTCGGGCGAATTATCACCACTCCCGGTACCATCGGCCGCCATTCGCAAGAAACCTGTAGCCGTTAAACATTCAATTTGCGAATCAGTCCAATCGCCCTGCGCAACACCAGCTAGCTCATCTCCAGCTAATTGCTCGACAATGAATCGATCAAACGGCTTGTCGATATTCAAAGAAGCAATCACATAATCGCGATAATGCCAAGCCCATGGACGCTCTGCATCGGCCAAAGTAACTCCATCGCTATCAGCGTAACCGGCTGCATCCAACCAATGCCTCGCCCAGCGTTCTCCGTAGGCTGGCGACTGAAGCACTTGCTCAACCATTTGCTCGTACCAATTCGGATCGTCATGGTAAAGCCAATAAGACATTTGCTCTGAACTCGGTGGCAAGCCAACCAAGTCAAGATAAACACGTCGAATGAGCGAGTGTCGGGGAGCATCCTCCGACAATGTCAAACCTGGCGGCATCGCACTCTGCATCAGGGCATCAAGTGGTGTTCGCAGCGGACCGCTTGAGGTGGTAGGTGACGGTGGCTGGACAATCGGTTGGTAAGCCCAATAAGCCCGCTCTTCCTCAGTCAAAGGAATTCCAAAGCCAATAGATTCCGGTTCCGCTCGCAAGGTCGGCGCGCCTAGCGATATCCATTTTTTGATAAGAGCTTTTTTGTCGCCACTAAGCTTATGTTCGCCCGGCGGCATCTCGTCTTTCTCAATTCTTTGCCATAACAAACTTTGCTCAGGATCACTTGCAACCAGCGCACTCCCCGAATCACCTCCCTGCTGCATCGATCGAACTAAACGCAAATCGAGGGAACCTTCAGGCTTTTCCGTAGCACCATGACAATCAAGACAGTACTCGCGAAGAATGGGGCGAATGTCGGACTCAAACCGAGCTTCCTTCTCTTCTGCCAAGGCGAGTGGCGCTTCGCGCACGATGAGGAAAAGAAGAACGACACTCAGAACCAATTTCATCGTCGCTCTACCCTTACCAGAAACAGCAAAGATATTGAGTGAAATAGGGTCAAGCCGCTTCATACGACAACCTAGCCAACAAACCATGGCAGAACCTTGAATGATGGGGCAGGATTAATAAGGCAGGAGGCATTTCGGGGGATCTTTATCCTAACATAAACAGCTCTCGATAGCGAAGTTTTTTGCTGAAACACCCCTCCAAATGATG
This sequence comes from Pirellula sp., assembly GCA_032116775.1. Lineage (GTDB taxonomy): Bacteria > Planctomycetota > Planctomycetia > Pirellulales > Pirellulaceae > JAFLCP01. The sequence goes on from JAUMAI010000639.1 coordinate 4,874, forward strand.
TACATTTTAACCGTCGCCCCCCAGCCAATAAATTATTGAGTGCTTCGCCATGAACTGCGCAAAACTTCTAACCAAACTCATTTTACTTGGTTTTCTTTTCGTTTCAGGCGCCGTTGCACAGCTTGAACGCCAATCGGTTGCTCAGGAAGTCGTTCCAACCGAAACCGTCATTCAGCAACGCTACGTAAAACAAGAGTTTATGGTTCCCATGCGAGATGGCACCAAACTCTATACCGCTGTGTTCACTCCACGGGATCAATCCAAAACCTATCCGATCCTCATGAAACGAACGCCCTACTCGTGTGCTCCATACGGACCTACCGCTTTGCCCAAAGCACTCGGTCCAAGCAATTTGTTCCCTGAGGCCGGTTATATCTTCGTCAATCAAGATGTTCGCGGACGATTTCTCTCGGAAGGAAATTTTCAGCAGGTCACGCCACACATCACCGACAAAAGAAGCTCAGAAGATGTTGATGAGAGTTCAGATACCTACGACACCATTGAGTGGCTTCTGAAAAACATACCAAACCACAATGGACGTGTCGGAATGTATGGGATCTCCTATCCTGGCTTTTACTGCTCTGCGGGCATGATCGATGCTCACCCCGCTCTGGTCGCAGTCTCACCGCAAGCTCCTGTCGGTGATTGGTACTTTGATGACTTCCTCCACAACGGCGCATTCTTTCTAGCCCATGCTTTTCGCTGGCTTAACAATAATGCCCACGAACGAAATGGCCCTACGACCGAACGACCGCAACCGCAAGCCCTCCCTTCCATCGATGGCTACAACCTCTTTCTTAAAGCCGGAACGATCGAAGAGATCAATCGACAATATCTCAAAGGTGCCGTTCCATTTTGGAATGACATGATGGCCCATCCCAATCGCGATGACTTCTGGAAGAAGCGTGCCATTTTACCTCATCTCAAAAACGCTGCTCCCCATGTGATGCTCGTGACAGGTTGGTATGACGCTGAGGATCTTTACGGATCCTTCAAAACCTACAGGTCTGTTGAAGACCTGAATCCTAATGTCAACAATGTGCTGGTAGTGGGACCATGGCACCATGGCGGTTGGGCAAGCACCGAAGGAGATAAGCTTGGTTCCGTCAATTTTGGATCGAAGACTGCTGTTTACTATCGCTCGCAAATCGAGTTTCCTTTTTTCGAAAAATATCTCAAAGATGCGGATTACCCAAAGCCCTCGGAGGCAACCGTCTTCGAGACAGGTTCTAACCTTTGGCGCACATTCGATAGCTGGCCGCCGTCGAATACAAAACAGCAAACATGGTATTTATCTGCTAATGAATCGCTTAACTCCTCTCAACCTACCGCTGATGTTGAAAACACAGCATTCGATGAATACGTGAGTGATCCGGCCAAGCCCGTCCCTTACACCGAAATCATCACCCCAAGAATGACCATTGAATACATGGTGGAAGACCAACGCTTCGCGTCACGCCGACCTGACGTTCTTATCTACCAAACCGAACCCCTCGCTGAGGACTTGGTCATAGCAGGTCCCTTGCAGATTGATCTCTGGGTAACCAACTCAGGTACTGATGCCGACTTCATCGTGAAACTTATTGACGTTCAGCCCGATGGTACAGATCCAACCTTGCTCCCCAACTACCAAATGATGTTGAGAAGCGAGGTCATTCGCGGTCGCTTCCGCGAATCTTTTGAAACTCCACAACCCTTCGAACCTGGCAAACCCACACAAGTCAAATTGGAACTACTGGATGTTCTACATCGATTCCAAAAAGGACATCGTCTGATGATCCAAATCCAGAGTACCTGGTTTCCCCTGGTCGATCGCAACCCGCAGAAATTCGTTCCTAACATTTATCTAGCAAAACCTGAAGACTTCCGGAAAGCGACGATTCAAATACTTCGCTCGCCCCAATACCCATCCCACATACAAATGGGTGTCCTCGAAGAACTAAGCTCCAAATGATAGCAATAACAAGTTAGCTCTCCAGCGATTGGGCTTGCGCTGTTTGATTGATCTTTGCCCCCTTTGTTTGACGATCTACAGAGAGACTTTAACGATTGCAAAGAATGAACAAGCGGGGACAGGCAATGCTTCTGCGAACACTTCTAGTCGAAACACTGGAAAAAAGAAGACTTTTCGTTGCGGATATTCCTCTAGCAACCCCAGCAGATTGCCTCACTCCCGATTTACCCTTGCTAGCAAACCCTGAAATCGCGGCGTTTATCACTCCGGACGAAACTATTCCACCAGACAACATCGCCTCTCTTCAAGTGGCGGATGCCCCGCTGGCATCCTATTACCGATCTCCTGCTCTCTCTCCCACCCCCGAGGTTTTCCAAGGCAACTCGATCGCTTTGAGCGAGGAGTTCATACTCTTCAATCGTGCCAACTTCGGGGCTAACACATCACAATTGACTTTGATACAGCGATCGGCGTCCGAGCAGCCCTCGATCTCTAAACAATTTGAACTCGATTTCAATGTTCAATCGATTCGTGCGCTACATGATCACTTTGTTGTGATGGGTTATCCTTTTCCATCCACCGAACAGCGATTCCCATTTTTTGCTTATCCGCAGACAACCGAGATTGTCATTATCGATCCGCAATCAGGTGAATTCGCCACCAGCGATATTGCGGATGGATCGGCCACGACGCGTCTATCCATTCCCGGGGATTTGCTGGACATAGAATTATTTGCCGATGGATTAGCCATCACGACGAACCCTGCACTCTTCAGCTATCCAATTGACGCAGCCACTATTGACGGAACGGGCTTGGGCCCATCATCCCCCACGCAACTCGGCTTTCTTGCTTATTCCGACTCGGGATTCACGTGGGGAGCACAAGCGATACCAGGAGCAGCACTCATCGAAGCCGCCGGCTCACAATTGGTAGCAGTAACTTTGCAACCAGATAGCACTGAGCCTTCAGCAGAATGGTTCGGTGGTACTTCGACTTACATCGAGTCTTGGCAACGGCAGGGGAACTCACTTGTATCCATAAACCGTACGCAAGCCACACCCTCAAATTCCAATTGGGACTTTCTGGGATCAGCTTCTACCACCGCCGATGGAACACATCTCCTCATCAATCGCTTTCATCAGTCACTGGTCAATGATGAAGAATGGACTTCCGATGTGATTCTTGATTGGTATCGATTGGATGAAGCTGGAGTCAATTTAGAAGAGAGCATAAAGATCCCAAATGCCTCGCAAGTTGATACACGGTTGATCAACGATCAACTTATAATTCTCCTGGATTCGCAAGCTGAGGAGTCCATTCGAATTCTGGATCTTGCCAATCCTGAAGCAGCGACTCTACATACACTTCCACTGTCGCAACCACTGCAATTCCAGGATCATCTCCTGCTAGATGGCCGATATCTAGCTCTTTTCGGCCACACCCAAAGCCTTCCCCTTGAGGAAGTGATCACTGACGATGGCACACAGACAACGACCGTAACTACGTATACAAATCCAAGTGGAGCCATCGCCGTAATTGATTTGCAAGACTGGATTGTATCTCACGAAGAGATCCTGCCTGAGAATATCATCATTGCTGATCCATATCGTATATCTAATTCGGAGAATAAATTTACTTGGCATAGCATGCGGTTAGAAGAGACTGGGCTTTTTACTGAGAGCCGAGATGTAGGCTACCTTTCGTCGTCCGGTTCCCTAGAGATCCTCGAGCAGATTCCACTGAATACAAATTGGTCGGTGAGTGCCCGTGACGATCATTCTTTGATTAGCCTAAACACAGAATCCATTTCACAACGCGAATTAGCTAATCCAAATGTTGTAAGCTGGACAGTCCCTCTTGAACCATTGCCCGAAATCATTATTTGCGAGCCATTTCCAGAGGCCAAAACTGAATTCGAGACCGTCACTCCTACCGAAACAACTTCTTTAAATACAACAAATACTAACCACCGTATCGACATCGATGGCGATGGAATAATTTCACCTATCGATATCCTAATGCTCATCAATCACATCAATCGCTCTGTTTCTGGAGAAGAGATCGCGAGCGAATCTGAAGTGAGCGATGAGTTGATGAGTCGACTCGATATCGATGGTGACACTCATGTCCTTCCTAGTGATGCCATTGCTCTCATCACCTTCTTCGATCAATCGTACACAGAGTTCATTTCATCTGATGAGCGTTGGCAAAGTAGCCTGCAGTATGACGAAGATCAGCATTTCTGGAATATGCTCAACAGCCAGGTCGATTTCGACTTTTCCGAAATAGACGAGGTCATTGAGTCGCTGATCATTGAACCCGAAGCGATGCTTTCTTTCTGCGAAGATGACAATTGGTGGAATTGGTTTGCCCCAGTCGATCCGATTGCCAAACGCATCACAGATCTTTTTGACGAACTCGGGCACCTCGATGGCACAGATGGCGATCCTGTACTCATCACTGTCTAGTAACGCTCCAGATCGAGTTACTTGGGGATCGCGAAGAGAACCTCTTTCAACCAAGGATTACGGAAACGTCCCTCCCTATCAAATTGCTTGCAGTATTCTCGGAATGACTGAACTTCTGGGTATAACGCTTCAATCTGATCTGAGCTGTGTGGCATGTGCTTGCCCCAATGTCCACGGGCCTTATATTTTGCAAACATGACATTGGCTAATACCTCAGCGAAATCGTAGAAGCCTTGACGATCCTCGGGGCGATCGTAGGAGATGAAGCTCAAAGCGTAATAATCCTCCTGACCTCCTGTACTGGAGGAAATGAGCATATCGTCTGCCAGCACCCTGCGCACACAGATGGGATAATGATGGGTGTATGAGCCTTTCAAACGATTAAGCACTCCAGGCTTGCAGCTAGACGACGCAATAACAATCTCCTTCTGGGGAAGCTCAACACCACTATCAGCATAGGTGATCAATTGCCGCGTAAACTGCATAGCATCTTCAAGATCGCTGCGTCGAACAAACAATTCTATTTCGATATGCCGAAATAGCTCATGCTCCATAATCAACATGTCAGAGGAATGATCAACAACTCGCCAACCTTTGACCAAAGTAAATGGGGCTAAGGACCTAAAAAAAGCTTTGGCCCAATTCCGCTTTTGAAATCTCTGCATGATGGTAGTCAGCACAACATGCAGGGCAATATCAACGACACAGTACCAATACGCACGATAAAGCGCTGCAAACCAACTTCGTTTTTTGCGAGTCTCGCGGCGATGTTGACCGAGATACCGGTCATACCATGGGAGATAGTAGAATTGCTGCAACGGATACTGCTCTTCCATTGCAACCACTTCTGCCAACGAATCATACTTCGCCAGGAACTCCTCAATTCGGAAGCTGGCACGGGGATGAAACTCAACTGCCACAATGATTCCGAAACAGCCCATGCCACACTTAGCAGCACGTAACATCTCGGGATCTCGAATGACTGTAATCTTTGGCTTATCGCTTACCGAGTCGTAGTGGGCTACGTGAACTGCCGTCAGATAATGCGACAGGCAATGCCTTCCTGAACCATGCGTAGCAGTTGAGGTCGCTCCCGCAATCGTTTGCTCAGATATCAAACCCAGTGCTGGCATCGCTAAATCATTTTCCGCCAGAACCTGAATTAACTTCTTGATTTGACATCCGCCGCCAACTGTAGCGACAACTCCGTCACTATCTACTCTCAAGCTGACGTCGTTCAAAGCGGCGAGACTGACCACCACCCCCAACTCTGCAGCAGCGGGCGACCAAGCATGCAGACTTCCAATCGCACGAATCGAGGAATCGCGATGTCGCTCAAGAATAGCGAAAACTTCTTCGACACTTGTTGGCTGATAGAAATGCTGAGGAGTAAAAACAACGTTTGCCCCGAAATTTATCAGCTTTGTAGTTTTCATGGTAACGTTTGTTCCTGCGCCAGCTTTTGCTCCGAGTATTGTACACTATCGCCAGCCTCCAACGATGACGACGAAATAATTCGCCCAGGACTTCTGCTACCTGAGCCTAACCTAGCTAGGCAACTCGTTTAACCCGTTGCCGATAGGCTAGGTCTGCTACCGCTGGATACCGCGCCGCGAGTAAATACCTCCAAAACTTGCGCCGCTCCGAGCAACTCGTTTAACCCGTTGCCGATAGGCTAGGTCTGCTTCCGCTGGATACCGCGCCGCGAGTAAATACCTCCAAAACTTGCGCCGCTCCGAGCAACTCGTTTAACCCGTTGCCGATAGGCTAGGTCTGCTACCGCTGGATACCGCGCCGCGAGTAAATACCTCACTTGCAGGCCATCCCATGCACCTACTTCACAACCGCACCTACTCGCTACACTGGACTTCATCCCTTATCATTACAAGGACAAACTCTCGCCGGCTTGTGTCGCCGACAACCCAAGAAGGTATCACCTGATGCGATACGAGCGGATACATTTACAGATCGATGATGCCTTAATCGACAAGGTACTCTCGACTGGAAGCGATCCCTGGCAAATCATTGAGCCAGTATGGTGGCAAGCAGAGATTTACGATGGAGTTGATGAGTATGAATTGAGTCTGCTTCAGTTCTCTCTTCCGCAACGTTGGGTTTTTGGGCTAGAGTGGTACCGCTCTGAAATCAATAATGGAGGTCATCAGCAGTTCTTCTATAATGCAACCGGAGTGGTATGGAAGGATGCGTTAAAAGGACTTGAGGTGGTCGATGCCCACAGGCTCCACCATGTACTTAGTACAACTCTCAATATACTTGGTGGCGATCCTCCCTTGGAACGGATGCTACGCTGTGACCTGCTAGATCGACTCAAGCCAGACTTCAGCGAATCAGATGAGCAATTCGAACAAGCTGAAGAGGAAGAGGATATTGATGAATTAATCCTGCAATACATCAATCGAAATCGCCCTTACTTTTATTTCGACGGTTTCATCCGCCGAACTGTCTTTCCCTGGTAAGTCCCGCTAACGAACACAGCCACCAATGACATCCGATTTCGCCGCAGTCCCTTGGTATACATCCGAGGAGCATTACGAAGATTTCCGCGCTACGGCGAGCGATCAAGCAGATTTCTTTCCCACATATCAGGATTGGCTGGCGACTGCTCTCGAGCACGAACGCCAAGCAGAGAAAGTGGGAGTGGTCATACTTCGAATCCGAGTGCCGTATCCGGACTTTCGGCTATGGTGCGAAAGACATCAGTATGAAAACACATCCCAAACCAGATCGCAATTTGCCGAACTTCTGGCCGAGCGCATCGTAAACTGGAAATGTGACTAAATCGCCTAACAGCCAATCGCTTCAATACACGGCAAGACAAATAACCGTCATCGTCGCTGCCCAACGAAGACAAGGCTCTTAACGAATCCTTCAATACTCTGACTCAACCTACTTTTTCGCACGCTTCATTTCCGCTTCAGCAACGCGAAATTTTACGATTTTTCTGATCAGTGTGAGCGGCAACTTCTTATCCAATGGAAATTGAATCGCACCCTTAGAGGTCTCGTATTCACTCAACTCAAACGCAAAGGCTGTGATCGCTGATGGCGTAGGATAAAAACCGATATGCCCCTGACACAGCGCGAAATGAACTAAATTCTCGTG
>JAUMAI010000640.1:0-11086 GCA_032116775.1 Pirellula sp.
ATGTGCCAAGCGAAATCGCTGTTGCAGTTGCAGGAATTGACGCGGCCCACCATCAAGGCCTAGGTAATCTACAAGTCGCACCAGTGACGTCGATGGAAGGCCGAGATCCTTCGCCAGTTCAAGGATCTGTTTTCTGGCGATCTCAACCTCAGCTAATTCTGCGTGAGGAAGTCGGTAAAGAGTTGCAAAGTCTTGCAGCTTTTCCCACTGTCCAAGTATCAAGATCTCCTCCAAATCGTCGAGTGATAATTCCCAATTAGCCAGAGCTTGTGAGGCGAGTTTGTGCCATTCAAGGATGTTTTGCTCAGGGAATGCGACCATAGATCTAACCCGTTTTAAGACGACAATGCGGTTTTCAGATCGACTTGGATTGGCTGAACAGCAGCCGGGAGACTGCCTGTCATCCATGTTTCATCGGATAGGATGGCAACGGTGATGAGGAATTTGACGATTTCAACGATAAAGTTATGTGAGCTATGCGGCCGTTTGTTATTCTGGGATAGTTGAGCGAACTTTATCGACGATCTTTGGTCTCTCTGGCCGAAGGATTGAGATCCATGACTTACTTAACTGCGGCTGTAATCATTCTCAGAAAATTTAGGAATTGATTCAAGTTTTACTTCAGTTGAGAGAAGGAACTGACCTTATCGCAGTGGTTTTCAGAAAGCTCCGATGATCGTAACGTCTCTGATCGATGAACCTGAACTTGCAGGTAGGCTGCTTCGGGAGGGCAAGTTGGTTGCCTTTCCAACCGAAACGGTTTACGGGTTGGGTGGAGCAATCTATGTAGCCGGAACCGTTGAGGCGATATTTCGCGCGAAGGGTAGACCCAGCGATAATCCATTGATCGTCCATGTTCATCGGCCCGACGCTGTGGGGGCCGTAGCTGCGAATATTCCTCGCGCGGCACACGAGTTGATGGAAGCTTTTTGGCCAGGCCCTCTAACACTTGTATTTCCAAAGCTTGAAAAAGTTCCCAATACGGTGACGGCTGGCTTGGCAAGTGTGGCAGTACGTTGTCCCGGTAGTCCTGTGGCTCGCGAGATCTTAAGGCACTGCGAACTTCCCGTGGCCGCGCCATCTGCCAATCGTTCTGGCAGACCATCGGCTACGACTTGGCAAGCGGTTTGGGAAGATCTTGAGGGGCGAATTGACGCTGTTTTTCAAGGGCCTATGTGTCAAATGGGTGTGGAGTCCACCGTAGTCGACTGCACCCAGCCTCACCCTGTTTTGTTACGCTCTGGCGGGATCACTTGGGAGCAATTGAGAGAAGTTCGGCCTGATATGCTCGAACTCGTGCAGGCCTCTGAGATGGTCAACTCGCCCGGTCTACGTCACCGGCATTATCAGCCACAGGCGGAAGTTGTTTTGGTTGAAAAGCCAGATCAAATCACACCCGACCGCGCGTACGCCATGTTGACTTTGAAACCGCACCCCGAGGCGAGTCTTTTCGGATCTTACAAGCAGTGTGATTCACTAGAAGATTTTGCCGTTTCGCTTTTTGAGTTCTTCCGCGAGGCGGATCGCAGAGGTTTGAAAAGGATTTACTGCCAACAATGCGATAATACGGGCTTGGGGAGAGCGATTATTGATCGTTTACTGCGGGCCTCAAGCCAGGAAAAAGATTGAACTTCAGCGGGGAGTTACCTCTTGGGTTGCATACTAAGTCGGTTAGTAACTAGATTGGTATCTAGGCCAAAAATGGGGCTTGGTTTGTCGTTGTTCTTCGTACAGTGCAAGGCGCCTTGATGTCGATCCTGAAGAACCTGTTCATAGTCACTGCCGTTTTCTTGTCGCTCAATTCGTTTCCCAGTTCCATGGCTCAACCGCTGCCTGGAAACGCGATTCGCGAACGGATTGAGATGTGTCAAGCTGACTTGAGAACGTTAGCACATCGTTTTCAGGTAGCTGGTGATACTCAAGCTATGAAGCGCCGGCATGAAGTTTTGCAAGATTGGTTAGTTGATCTACAGGATGTGAACTACGCAGCTCTTAACAAGGATGAGCAAGTTGATTTCCATCTACTCCAAACGGATTTAAAGCGGCAATTATCACAACTGGAACGCGAGCGAGTCAGACTAGCAGCAGCGCTGACGTTTCTACCTTATGGCGAGGAGGTGGTCGAGTTAGCTCTGATGCGAGAAAACGTGAGAGGCTTTTCGGCATCCGAATTGGCTGAGAAACTTGAGCGAATCACTCGTGCGATCGAAGATTCCAAGGAAGCGCACAGCCGTTTAACCTCCGAACAAGTTGACGAGCAAAAACTAGATAGGATCGCGGCATTACAAGCTGCCAATTTGGTGGATCAATGGCGAAGAACGATGGCAGAGATGGATCGTTTCTACGCAGGCTATGATCCTCTTTACAGTTGGTGGTGTGAAGCTCCCATGAAGAAACTGCAAGCCAGTTTAGTTGAACATGGGCGAGTTATCCGGCGTCAAGTCGTTGGAGTTCCTGAGGAAGATAAAGATACCATTATTGGTTTTCCGTTAGGGGATGTCGCTCTGCGTGAGGAGCTGAAATACGAGTGGATCGCGCACAGTCCTGAAGAGTTGATAAAGATCGCAGAGAGGGAATTTGCCTGGTGCGACGAGCAAGGCAGGATCGCGGCTACCGATTTGGGATTTGCTGGCGATTGGTCTAAAGCTCTTGAGCATGTCAAAAGTTTGCATGTTGAACCAGGCCAACAACCTGAGATGATTCGCGATCTGGCTTGGGAAGCAATCCGTTTTCTGGAAACATATGACTTGGTTACGGTTCCCGCACTCGCCAAGCAGGGCTGGAGAATGGATATGATGTCTCCAGAGAGACAGCGCGTCAGTCCCTATTTTTTGGGCGGACCGACCATCATTGTTTCCTTTCCTACCGATTCGATGAGTCATGAAGAGAAATTGATGAGTTTGCGAAGCAACAACATTCATTTCTCACGCGCGACGGTCCAGCATGAATTGATTCCAGGACACCATCTTCAGTATTACATGAACGCCCGCTATCGACCTTATCGAGAGGCTTTTTCCACACCTTTTTGGATGGAAGGTTGGGCCCTGTATTGGGAGATGCTGCTTTGGGATTTAGGCTTTCCACAGACAGCCGAGGATCGTGTTGGAATGTTATTTTGGCGGAAGCATCGATGTGCCAGAATCATCTTTTCGCTAGGCTATCATCTCGGCAAAATGACGCCAGCAGAGTGTGTCAATTTTTTAGTGGATCGAGTCGGGCATGAGAGATCCGCAGCAGCGGCTGAAGTTCGCCGATCAATTATGGGCAATTATGGGCCACTCTATCAGGCAGCTTACATGCTTGGTGGTTTACAGATTCGAGCATTGCACAAAGAATTCGTACAATCCGGACAAATGACAAACCGACAATTTCACGACAGGATCTTGCAGGAAAATTCACTGCCGATCGAGTTATTGAGGTTACGATTGAGAGATGAGGGGATTGGCCAGCAAGCGTTGCCTCAATGGCGATTTGCTGACCCACTACCTTGAAATAGGTAAGTCTGTTTCGATTTGATTTTGGTTTTCGAGGGAGCGTTTCTTATTGTGGTGAGGGAGATCCGACAATTTCGGAATACCGATCCCCGAGCTTTGGTTGCGGTGTGGCAAGCCCATCACGCGCAGTTAGGCATCACTGCGCCCATGACCTCAGCCACCTTCGAGAATTGTGTGATATCGAAGGTTTATTTCGACCCGTCCGGGTTATTGGTGGCTTGCAGCGAAAGTGGCATTGAAGGATTTGTTCACGTCGGTTTTGGCTGCAAGCCCGATGGCAGCGACGTATCTTATCAGCGTGCCTTTCTCTCGATGCTATGCGTGAAACCTTCCGGTGAGTGTGATGATGTTGCGGCAAGTCTGTTCACCGCTGCGGAGCAATATGCCCTTGCTTGCGGTGCAAAGGATATTGTTGCGGTGGGTGAACCTCCCGAAGTGCCATTTTATCTCGGATTTGCACCTGGTGATGGGATGCTTGGTGTGCTTGCCGAAGAGAAGCAACTAAGGCGATGGCTCGACCGATTTGGGTTTGCGCCATCGAGCGAAAGCGAAGGGTGGGAGTTGGTCTTGGGGCAGTACCGACAACCTATCGATCGAACTCAAATGCAAATTCGACGTCAAACCTATGTCAATAAAATGCTTAGCGAGCCTGAAATTCCATGGTGGTACTCATGCGTCTTAGGGCATGCTGAACTAATGGGATTTCAACTGACATTGCGCGACGAAAATCGTATTCATTCGCGAGTTGTGTTTTGGCAGCATGATCCAACGATTGTTGGAGCAACTCCATCCATGTTGCGATTGTGGCCTTTATCCACAACAAGCGATACTGAAGATCAAGAGAAGCTCTTTTATCTTTTAGCCGAGTCGCTTAGGCAATTGCAGCAGGAGCGTTTCTTGGCTGTACGCTACTGCTCAGATGCACTGGAACCTACCACTGCAGGAATGTTGCAAAGGCTGGGCTTCCGTTTACGACAAAGTGGTATGCGTTTTCGCAAAGCCCTCGGGTAAGGAATGTAATCGGCCACAGATTGAAGTTTGGAGACGACTCTTAGTGAACCGCTAAGAAAATTTCCGAGGTATCCGGTGTCTTTCCCCTTAACCTAATGGCCAATTCAGCAAATTCGATTTGTGATTAAGAACTTTAGCAGCAAGCTCGGCAGGGGCACCGTAAGCAGAGTAGGTTAGTCACGTCTAAGATTGGATACATGCGAAATCAGCCGTTACATCCACGGAAGGACAGAGCCGATTGAGTGGGTGATCGATCGTCTAGACCGTGCTGAGCAAGCCACTTTGGGATAACTAACACAAAACCCGACAGCAGCTTTATGCCACTGTCGGGTTGTTTGAGTTCTAGAATTTCCCAGCAACAGTCTATTTGCGTTTTAATTTGCTCAGTAACTCGTCGCTACTCTGAGCCATTATCGAAGAGTCCACAGATCCATCGCCGTACAAGATCACCCCTCGATTTCTATCTTCTAGACTACCTGTCAGCTTCGCACCGTATATAGCCATAAACTGATCTGGCGAAACATCGTTGGGTGACATCCAACAAACTGATTCTTCAGCTGGTATTTCCGCCGCGAGAATGACGTTGGATAGGCCGTTGGTAAAGTCACTTAGACGCAAGGGTTCAGCACCTTCCCAGCCGTAGTCCGGGCCTACGATGGCTACATAGCTGGTGCGGTCCGCAGCAGTTTCTGCCGTCTCAAATGGACTGCGGTAAACCGGTGGGCACATCGCATGGAATTGGGAATTCTCAGGAGAATCCCAAGGCTTACTGAAATCGATTTGTTGAAACAACGCGGTCTCTTCTAGAAATGGTAGAATGAGCGTTCGCCAACTATGGAGTCGATTGCCTTGTTCGTCGACGGTATAGGCTGGAGGAAAGGACTTGTACGTGGATTCATAATTAAATAAAGCCAAGCCAATCTGCTTCATGTTGTTGCTACTTTGCATGCGTCGAGCTGCTGAACGAGCAGCCCCCACAGCGGGCAATAGCAAGGCAATCAAAATTCCGATGCAGATTACAGCTCCAAAGAAGAGTCCACCAAGTATCGCTATGATGATGTAAAGGGTATTGCTTTTTTGGCGTGGTGCTTGATTTGAACTGGGCATGTCGGTGTAAGGGTTCTGAGACATCAGTTCGCAAGCCTTTCGAAAAGTTAAGAGTCTTTGATAAGTTAGCGTAGCTAACGATTGACAGTTCGTCACCAGAGTAGCGGATAGGGATACAAATGCAACTCATCTGGGTTACTGATCCGCATTTAAATTTTGTTAACCTTGATATTTGGGATGCTTGGCTCGATTCGCTGAGGCTGATGGCCGGAACTCATCTGCTAATTACTGGAGATATTACGGAAGCAGATGATATCGCATGGCAATTGGAACGGTTGACGCGGCGTCTAGAGATGCCAATTTACTTTGTGCTGGGCAATCATGACTTCTATGGAAGTCGAATTGACAAAGTCAGGGAGGAAATGGTCAGGCTCTGTCAGGGTAATGATAAGCTCTTTTATCTTACTGCTGGCGCTACGCTCGCTATGGGATATGAGTGGCTACTGATCGGCAATGATGGTTGGGCAGATGGACGTTTTGGAGATGCTCTCGCGTCCAGCGTAAGGCTCAATGACTTCAAGCGAATTGGAAATTTTGGAGGTTGTGATCTTCAAGCTGATTTGCTGGTGATGCGGAGTATTGCGGATCGCTGCGCTGCAGAATTGGCGAAACAGCTGGAATCGGCATGTCGGATTTCCAACAAGATTTTGGTGGCAACTCACGTTCCACCTTTTCGTGAAGCGTGTTTGTATGACGGTAAAGTTACGGACGATAATTGGGCGCCTTACTTCGCAAGTTGCGTGATGGGGGAGTTATTTATCTCCTTTGCTGAGCGTTATCCGACTCATCTTTTTCATATCTTGTGCGGTCATACCCACCATATAAGCGCGGTACGAATGCGCCCCAATTTGACGATTGCCACTGGAGCGGCTGTTTATGGAAGGCCAGAAGTACAGCAAGTGATTGATCCAGCGCAATTATCCAATCAAGTGTCATTAATTTCGTAGATAGTCTATGGTCTTCTTAAATTAGCCGACGCGAAAGCTATCTTCTTTGTTTTATGGGTCAGGGGCCTTTCTCGGATATCAATCACTTTTGGTATTCTCTGGTGGGCAACGCATGATTCTGGATATTTCGCAGCCTTTAATGCACGTGCTTACTTTGAAACCGCTTCAGGATGGTATGGCCTGGGAATTACGACATATTCACAATTCTCCGTAAGTATGGATACTTGGGTTATCAAAGGGCCGGGTCGTGATTCTAGGTAGGGATGGGAGTGAGCATGGAATTGCCCGAAGTAGCAGAGTTTGTAGCGGACCTTCTGATCATTCTGGCAGCAGGTTTAGCCGCAGGCATTGTCTGTCGAAGATTTAAGCTCTCCATGCTGGTAGGTTACTTGGTTGTCGGTTCGATCATCGGTGTCGGGGGGCTGAAATGGATTCCCGCAGAAGACCATCAAATGGAACTGCTCGCTGAGACTGGCGCACTGTTCTTACTGTTTGCTGTGGGAATTGAGTTCTCTCGCACTGAACTTACCAAGCTAGGACGTTATCTAATTACGGCGGGGCCTGTTCAAATGTTGGCGGTGGCGATTCCGCTGACTTTTGTTGCTCGAGCGATGGGGCTGGAGTGGAATGCGGCGATTCTGGCCGGCTCTGCAGGGGCGTTAAGCTCCACGGTGCTCGTATTTCGTGCTTTAGTGGAGATAGGACAAACGACCACACCTCACGGCTTGAGAGCGCTCGGGGTCTTGCTTTTCCAAGATATCGCGCTGGTGCCATTGTTGCTGTTGGTTCCCTTGCTAATCGGAGGTGATGTGCCGCCGACAATTCTGGACTATGTTGAATTGGGTCTGAAGTCGGTTCTCTTTGTAGCGATGACGATCATCGTCAAAATGTTGCTGAATCGATTTGTTATACCGTTGATAGCTGAACTGCGCAGCGTGGAATTGGTTGTGCTGTTCGCGCTGTGTGTGCTGGGAGGTAGTTGCTGGGGTGCCTACATGCTGGGCCTGCCACCTGCGATCGGCGCATTAGCGGCGGGTGTATCATTGAGCGGCACGCGGCTAACCAAGCAAATCGATACGATCCTACTCCCCTATCGAGAAACATTTGCCGCCGTGTTTTTTGTTACGCTAGGAACATTACTAAGGCCTTACGCCTTTTTTGACGAGCCGCTGCTGCTGACATTTGGGCTCATTGGTATGTTGATATTGAAATGTCTAGGGGCTGCAATTGCCCTGAGAATTTCAGGCTTGCCATGGAAAGCTGCCCTGGGAATGGGGCTCGGTCTAGCTCAGTTAGGCGAGTTTTCTTTTTTGCTGGTATCCGAGGGAGTCAGTGCCGGGATAATAAGCAGCGAGGATTACAATCGCATGCTGTTCATTGCTCTGGGGACACTTACCGTGACCCCCTTGTTGCTTCGACTCGGATTGCGTTGGACGAGTGTGGACATGGCTGACACTGTCGAACCTCGCATGACAAAAGTGATTCGAGGAGATAAACGCCGCGCTATCATCGTTGGCATTGGACCTATCGGCAGGCAGCTTGCCAATCGGCTCAATGTGATGGGAGTCGAGCTCGTCTTAATTGACTTGAGTCCTATCAATCTCCATCCCTTTGCACAGCAAGGGATAAGCACTTTAGCTGGTGACGCTCGCGATGCGGCCGTACTAGAGAAGGCAAATATACAACAAAGTGGTATGGTGGTCGTTGCAATCCCGACCGACGATCTGGCGTTGCAAGTTGTTCGAGGAATACGAAAAGTGAATCGCCAAATCACTGTCTTGGTGCGATGTCGATTTGAAGCCAGTATCGGTCAACTCTTAGGTGGTGGGGCGACTCACGTGGTGAGCGAGGAGCAGGAGGCCTCCGGCCCACTGCTGCGGTGGTGTGAGCATCATTTCGATAATCTCAATTCGGGTGCAGCTACGTAGTTGATACTGTATGTTGTGAGTGTTGATAGTGGTCGGTATTTCGCAAGAACAAAGGTTTTCGGTTATGGATCAACACGAATGGATAACAGTGACGACTTGTGAATTGCCAGCTCAAGCTGATGTGTTGCGAGTCGCCCTTGAGAATGAAGGTATCACGGTGCTGCTTGAAAACTATAACACGGTAGCTACCAATTGGCTGTGGCAGAATGCGGTGGGAGGGATTCGCGTCAATGTGCCAACAGATCAAGTAGAAAAAGCGAAGCAATTTCTGCAAGCGAATCCTGGAGTTCTACGGGCACCAGAGTATTTTTTGAAAGCTTCAGCTGAGAAGGAAGTTGTAGAAACGTGCCTTGCCTGCGGTGCGCCGATGACTCCCAGCGAGGATAAATGTTCCAAATGTGGTTGGACTTTTCAGTAGATTCCAAACTGGCATGTGTCTATTTGTGCAGATACTCGATTTGGAGTTGGTAGCTCTGCCTGCTGCCTTTTCCATTTCGTTGAGTAACACCTGTCGGTCCTGCGCGTCGAGCTTTTCCGAGATTTCAGGGCTAAAGCTTCAACGAATCATACAGTAGCTTTGGGTGGTTTGTGCCGAAATCGCCGTCCGTTGGCTCTCTAGAACTTATCTATGGATAGGCTACGATATTAGGGTGATGTATTCCTCTTCCTTCCGCTGGAGAAGCCTACCTTGATTACTCGTCGTCATTTCATTCGGCAAACTGCTGCCGCTGCAGTTGCAGCATCCGCAGTATCTCACGTTTTACCTTCAAGCCTGTTAGGTGCTTTCAATGCACCCAAGTTGAAGTTGGGTATTCAGCTTTATTCGTTGCGCGGATTTGATGTCGATAAGGCTTTGAAGACTGCGAAGGAACTTGGCTTCGAGCAGGTCGAGTTCTACAGCGGAATGTTTCCGCTCGATTCTAGTGCGGAAGCTATTGCAGCGATGCGTAAAAAAGTGTCTGACTTAGGTCTGACGATCTCCGCTCATGGCGTAAACGGTTTTGGGATGGATCAAAAAGCCAATCGCAAAGTTTTTGAATTTGCGAAGGCAGCTGGTATTCGAAACCTCTCCGCCGATCCTGATCCCAAGGCTATGGGATTGCTCGATGAGCTAGTAAAGGAGTTTGATATCCGCGTCGGCATTCACAATCATGGTCCAAAGCATCGTTACAACAAGGTGATCGATACATTGCGAGCTATTGAGGGGCATGATCAGAGAATCGGTGCCTGTGCAGACTTGGGGCACTACATTCGCTCAGGAGAAAATCCAGTTGAGGTCATTCGACTTCTCAAAGGAAGATTATTCGGAATTCATCTCAAGGATTTCGCCGAAATGCAGGACGTGACGAAGGGAGTGATCCTGGGCAAAGGTCACCTGAACGTCAAGGCAGTCTTCGAAGCGCTGGTGGCGACAGATTTCCCTGCGGATGGTGCGCTCTCTTTGGAATACGAAGAGAACCCAAATGATCCAACGGAAGATATTCGTCAATGCGTCGCAGTTGCCAAGAAGGCGATGTCAGAGTTGGCTTAATTTTGAATTTGATCGAAGCATGTCAAATTGGGAAGCCACAGCTCAGTTAACCATCTGGGCTGTGGTAGTTTTTTTATTTGAGGAATTATGTTGCCGTTAGTTTCCCGACCCTCATTTCATGACGAAGCGGCTGTTGAGCGTTTTCGCAAGCAGCAACGAATCGATCCCGATCGAATTCGTCGAAGTCGATATGCGTTCTATCAAATGTTTGACGACTATGAGACGGCATTTTCACGTTTGGGTGAACAGCATAAGGAAGCTGCTTTAAGTCATTTCGGAAGATTAGTGTTGGAGGTGGTAGAGCGGCATCACTCCAACCTGGATGGCTCAACCAAGCTAGTTCTCAAGACTCCGGATGGATATCGGATTGAGACGGTCGTGATTCGAGCTGAGACTTCGCGTACTGCTGTCTGCGTTTCGACGCAGGTTGGGTGTCAGGCTGGCTGTCCATTTTGTGCCACTGCAAGGATGAAGCTGCAGCGAAGTTTGACTCCTTATGAAATCACCGAGCAGGTGCTTCTGGCGGCTTGGGAGGCAAAAGAGAGTGGGCGAAGATTGAGAAATGTTGTGTTTATGGGGATGGGAGAGCCGTTGCACAACGAGGAATCTGTTTATCCAGCTCTCGATATGTTGATGGCTCCATCGGCATTCCGCATGCCACCTCGACGTATCACGGTTTCGACGGTGGGTATTCCCGATGCCATGATTCGGCTAGCAGATCGTTTTCCAGGAATACAAATCGCTCTTAGTTTGCACAGTGCGATTCCTGAAAAACGCGCGAAGCTAGTCCCTTGGACACGGCAGATTACTTGGGATGGTTTGCATGCTGCTCTCAGGGAAGTTGCTAATCGTCCGAGACTCTTTCGGGAGCAGGGGCCTGTGATGATTGAACATATACTGATTCGTGATCTAAATGATGGCGAAGAAGATGTTCAAGCGTTGATCGAGTATTTGCAGGGTATACCTTGTATTGTCAACCTAATTCCCTTCAATCCAATTCCTACCATAGCAGCTTGGCAGTCTAGTCCTCGCGAGCGTCGGGAAATGTTTTGGAGAAGATTGCGCGAG
>JAUMAI010000641.1:0-4159 GCA_032116775.1 Pirellula sp.
ATCCGTTTCGATAAATCGGCCGTTTCTTTAGATGCCTCAAAAACTTTAGAAAACAAGTAATCAAATCGTTTTACAGTTCAAAAGCCGTTCCCCATCAGGAGCGGTTTTTTTTGTTAAAATCATTCCCCTCCGCCAGAGGGGTGTCCATAGGACGGGGTGGGTAAAGAAAACCAAAGCCAGTTCAAACTAAGCACTTCAGCCCCGCTTTTCGCTTTAGCTACGCTGTCGCTGCAATCGGGTTTATATAATCAGAGAAAAAGCTTTTTACCTTACACCCTAGTCTCCTCAGGGTCTTCTTGCAGAGCGACCCTGAGGGAACAGATAATAAAAGACAGATAAAAGGAAAAGCATCATTGCGCTTTTTATTCTTAATTTTGAGCATGCCCTGGCCAAAATTCAATAAAGGAGAAAGAAGGAGAATAACAATTTTCCTCAGCTCGTTGGCAGCAGCTGTGTTTTTATGGTTATTTTATGCGCTTTCTAATAAGTACACCTATCCCCTTACCTTTGCTATCCAATGGACAGACATTCCCCAAAAACAAGAATATAGCGCATTACAAGCAGATTCGGTTTATGCTAAAATAGAAGGCAGCGGATGGCAGTTAATTTTTAGCAAGTCGATCGCTTTGACTAACGTATGAGCACCTTTCCAACGGGCCATGGCGGAAACCGACAGTATCGATCTTGGAATGCGCGGTTCGTTCGCTAGTGCCTGGGCAGCAGAAAAGGTGTCGTCGTCAATTCCGACATAAGCCACCCCCCATTTTTTTTCCTGTTGACCACGATTGTCGCGCTGGTACAACTCTCGCAAATGATTAGAAATGTAAATCATCAAATCGGCCTGCTTAAAAGCCGTTGCATAACCAATTCTCTGTAGCCAAGCCTTGCAACGTTCCTTGAAACCATGTTGTGCCGAGGGAACGTAACACCAAGGGTTCTGGCATAAAACCGCTTGAGGTACAGGACAGCGAGGCAATAGGGCTCCCGAGGCAGTAAGAACCACGTTAGCTTTGAGTTGCTGGATGATTTTGGGAAGCGATTGGATTTCCCAAGCGGTTCGTTTTAGCCAATGGGATAGCGAGCCGGAAACCTCGTAGGAGTTGACGCCCGCTTCGCGGAGGTCGGTAGGTAGCTTTTCTTTTTCCGTATGTAAGACGGTAATTTTGTGGGTACCCTGCCACGCGGATGCTAACGGACGCAGAAAGCCATAGACCACATGCTGTCCACTCATCGAACCGATCGATAACGCGTTGACTAATAAGTGCATGAAGGAGGGGAAAGTGAGCTAGGGACCGGAGTGTTTGGGATATCGACCCTAACCTCCGCTACGCTACAATTACGGGTTCAACGAGGAGGAACCGAATATTAGTTCGCCGCCCGCTGCTTCCAAGCCGAGACGATTTGCGAAATGGTGTCTTCGAGGGAATGGGTAAGTTGCCAGTTGGGATAATGCGATTTCATTTTGCGTAAATCGCTGTAATAGCACATGTGGTCGCCGATGCGATTCTCGTCCACATAGGTGAAACGTTGAGGTAAACCTGTCAAACGCGATGTGATCTCAAACGCTTCCAATATCGAACAACTATTCTGTTTTCCGCCACCCAGGTTATAAACTTCACCGCAGCGCGGAGAATCGATAAATTCCGCCATGAACCGAGCTACGTCCTCGGAATGAATATTATCGCGAACCTGTTTTCCTAGGTAACCAAATATTCGATATTCACGCTGCTCTAAATTGCATTTTACCAGGTAGCTCAGGAAGCCATGCAGTTCCACGCCACTATGGTTAGGACCAGTTAAGCATCCGCCGCGTAAACAACAGCTCGGCATGTTGAAGTAGCGGCCATACTCTTGCACCATAATGTCAGCAGCTACCTTCGAAGCTCCAAACAGAGAGTGCTTCGATTGGTCGATCGGAAAGTCTTCCGAAATTCCATGAATATAGGCCGGGTCGGCGTAGTCCCATCGTGTGGCCTCTTCGCAGAGTGCAATGGTATTGGGGCGATCCCCATATACCTTGTTGGTAGACATGTGCACGAAAGGACTTTCGGGACAATACCTTCGCACCGCCTCCAGTAGATTTAGAGTACCAACGGCGTTGGTGTCAAAATCGTCGAAGGGAATGGCTGCGGCGCGATCGTGACTTGGTTGGGCTGCCGTATGAACAATCGCCGTGGGGCGTATTTCCTCTAGCAGCTTAAGGATACCCTCTCGATTGCGAATATCGAGTTCGTGGTGTTCAAAGCTGGTGAGTGTTGCTTGCAACCGGGCCTGATTCCAACGCGTATCCCCCAGCGGCCCAAAAAAAGTAGCCCTTTGGTTGTTGTCGATTCCATAGATCTTCCAGCCGCGCCTTGCAAAGTGCGTGCAGACTTCAGAGCCGATTAAGCCTGAAGAGCCGGTGACTAATAATCGTCCGGGGGATGGCATGTTTATCGTTATTGATTTCTAAATGACTGTTGGTTTAGTAAACAGTCTGCGAGCCAAGCTTGTCTACAAAATCAGCGAGACAACTTATGTTATTTAAACAGAAAGATGGAACAGAAACTGGATATTATGCCTTAAAGATCTTTGCCGAACCTGAAATGTTTCTCATCGCGTTGCGAGTATCGATGATCAGAGGGAGGTGTGCGGCAAGTTGTGGATAATCGACATTCTGGTGCGCTGTCGCAATGATAGCGGCATCGAAAGAATTTAATGACTCCAAAGATAAGTTGATGGACGTCCTACCTGCCCAATGCGCGTGTTCGCGACTAGGTCGAATCACCGGCACATAGGGATCATAATACTCGACTTCGCCTCCCAAGGCTGCGATATGATCCATCAGCACGTAAGCTGGGCTTTCGCGGTCGTCATCCACATTGGCTTTATAGGCAATCCCCACCATCAGTATTTTGCTGCCACGCAAAGGCTTGCTATGTTCATTCAGGGCTTCGATTAGCCGCTGGATCACATATCTCGGCATAGAAGTATTGATCTCGCCCGCTAATTCGATAAAGCGGGTCGATTGACCATATTCTCGAGCCTTCCAGGTCAAATAAAAAGGATCGATAGGTATACAGTGCCCTCCCAGGCCGGGACCTGGGTAAAAAGGCATAAAGCCGAAGGGTTTTGTTTTAGCTGCTTCAATCACTTCCCAAACATCGATGCCCATCGCGTCGTAAACGACCTTTAGTTCATTCACCAAGGCAATATTCACGCTGCGAAAGATATTTTCTAGAAGCTTGGTGGCTTCTGCAGTTCGGCAATCTTTGACAGGGACGACTTGCTTGACAGCCCGTTGATAAAGTTCAATCGCTCGAGTAGTGCAGGCGGCAGTTAGGCCACCGACAATTTTGGGGATTGTTGCTACGTGACTGTGCGGATTTCCAGGATCTTCTCGCTCAGGCGAGAAGGCAAGATGAAAATCCTTTCCGGCAGTTAATCCCGATGTCCTTTCCAGTACGTCTCTCAATATTTCGTCCGTTGTTCCTGGATAGGTTGTGGACTCTAGAACAACCAATGTGTCACGCTGCAAATGCGGGCCGATCGCCGCCGCGGTATTTAAAACATAGCCGAGATCTGGTTCACGATTTTTATTAAGAGGGGTAGGAACGCAAATAATAACGGCGTCACATTCTTTCACCCTTCCGAAATCGCTGCTGGCAATAAGGGTTTGCGTTTCGACAAATTTTTGAATTTCGTTTGCTGCGATATGGTGAATATACGATTCACCAGAATTAATGGCAGCTACCTTAGTGTCATCGATGTCAAGTCCCAAGACCGGTGTGTTGCAACGTGCAAATTGTAACGCGAGTGGCAATCCTACGTAACCTAGACCAACGATGGCCGTTCCGAACTTTCTCATCGTATTGTCTCTCGTTTCAGGTCGTGCTGCACCATTTCGCGAATAAGGCTAGGGAAGTCACTTTTCGCTTCCCAGCCCATTACTTCGCGGGCTAGTTTCGGTGAGCCGACCAGAGAGTTTACTTCCAACGGACGAAAAAGTTGAGGTGAGACTTGAATATAATTCTCATAAGATAGTCCCACTTCCTGAAAAGCAATTTCCAGCCACTCCCTAACACTATGGAGTTTGCCGGTAGCGATGACAAAGTCTTGTGGAGTGGGTTGCTGCAGCATACGCCACATCGCTTCTACATAATCTCCAGCGAATCCCCAG
>JAUMAI010000642.1:0-10519 GCA_032116775.1 Pirellula sp.
GTCTGCGGGGTCATGGTCAGCTAGCTATCCATGTGTTACGAGAACATGGGGCGAGCCCATGTCCTCGATGAGACTTCGCAGGCTGAGCCCATGTCCTCGGTCGCGAGCAGGTGTCCTACGTCTTTATTCGCGGACATGGCTTTATGCCACGTCTGCAGGGTCATGGTCGGCTAGCTATCCATGAGTTTCGAGAACATGGGGCGAGCCCATGTTCTCGATGAGACTTCGCAGGCTGAGCCCATGTCCTCGGTCGCGAGCAGGTGTCCTAGGTCTTTATGCGCGGACATGGCTTTATGCCACGTCTGCAGGGTCATGGTCAGCTATCCTAACATATCTTCCGAGAACAGAGGCAGAGCCTAGATGCTCGAAATCTCTTCGCGATGTGCGCGCATACTCGATCAGTCCACAACCTCGACCGCTCCGTACAATCCAACAAATCGTCACAGCTTACCACCCAAAGCGCGCCACCAGCCTAAAACTGCCATAAGTCCCTGACCTTCCTAGATTCCAACTGCCGATGATTCCCACAGCGCCCGAGGTATGCAATCACCTCACTAGCGTGATGCTTTAGCTCTCACCAAAGGCACTACGGAAGGGAATGCGACGCATGGATCGTGATCGCAATGGAAAAGGCTGGGTATTCGTTGGCCTATTAGCCGCCGGGCTGACCCTAGCTATTTACGTTTTTGAAGTTCAAGCTTTGCGATTTGGCTGGGGTCACTTCGAGTCGCGACAAGCAGTGAAATCGGTCACCGCTTCGACGGCTGAGCCCACTCCCATCGTTACCCAGGATGCAGGACCAGCCGCCGCCGAAGTCGCCGAATTCGAAATCGAAGAACCACTGGAGAGGACTTCACCTCTACTCGCCTCGAATAATCTGCAAGAGCCGCTCGAGCCAGCCCCGATCGTATCCCTATTAGCTCCTGTTCCCGATGCCGATGCGGATGGTATTCCAGCTAATGAAGTGATCGATCCTTTACTGGAAGCGACAGAACCAGGCTTTCAAACCCCAACTTCCCAACTCGTCTCTTCGCGACGTCTCATCGAACTAGAAACTCCACCGGCAGCCTCCCCAACGCAAGACCGTCCGCTCGACAGCGGCGGATGGCCAGCAGCTCCAGCTCTCGTCGAATCCCTGGATCGCTTGCTTGAGGAATCAACGTCATCTGACATGGCTCTGCAACAATGGCACGCCGCAGTCACTGAGCAATTAATGGGACTCTGGGGTCTTGACTCATTATCGAGCGAAGACTCTCTGGGTTATCTACAACAACTCGACACACTGGTTAATGATGGCGAATTACTCGCTGAATCCATCGAAGATCGCGATACGGCCTATAAACTTCGCAGCACTCTCTACGCGTTACAGCGACGCGTTGCGATTTGGCAAGCCGTATGGCAGGCCCTTCAACGCACTGATGTTTATCTCGTCGATCTGAATACCGCATCTGTCTCCGCTTCGCAAATCCTTAGCACGGTAAATGAAGTCAAGGAGCTACTTGCTAAAACAGGTGATGTGGACAACTGGAGTAAGTATCTGCTGCTGGACGAAATCGAAGCGATGCTTCAAACCGACAGCTCAAATGCCAAAGTAACAGGCCCAGTTTCGCGTAAGTTTCTGTCGCGTATTACATGGCAGCGCTTAACCCCAGAACAACTCGAATTTATGTATCGTGAGCCTATCGCCAAACTCCGCGAACAGCTCTACCCTTGGGCACAACAACCGGTTAACTATCGCCGCATGTTGGTTGAACTTGAATTGCTCGAAGAGGATCCAATCAATCGTTGCCGAGCTACACTGGCCGATTCGTTGCAAAGCTTGCGATTCTCACCCCAACCAGAATTGGTAACTATCGCCCAGACAATGAATGATTATTATCGCAATGCGAACTTGCGAGTGGCGATTTCAAAGGATTTTGTGCAGCGGATGTTACCGCAAAAAGACTGGGAATCGAGACCAGTTCGCCAGAACATTTTGGGAGCTAACACCCGCGGAACCAGCCAGGTACTTACCAAGCTGACCCTCGACTTCATCCCCTCGAACTCGGCCTGGCAAGTCGATTTAGGTGTAAACGGTTTGATCAAAGCTCAGACCAAGTCAACTAAGGGTCCTGCTACGCTTTACAACAAGCAGAACACCGAAGTGACTACCCACCGTTCCTTGCGTCTCGACACGCAAGAGCTCAACATCGAGAAGGGAACGGCACAGGTCAAAATGAACGACCGCCTGCAAGGCTTTGAAACGAGCCTGGACTCACTGCCGGTAGTCAACCAATTCTTTCGTGCAATCGTAGCGCAGCAAGTTGAACAGCAACGTGGTGTCGCCCAGCAACTCGCAAAGAAAATTGTTCAGAATCAAGTCGACAAGGAATTCGATAAAACACTGGAAGATCAACTCTCGCAAGCAGAAGATCGCTTGGTCGAGCGGGTTCTCGAACCGCTTCATCGCTTGCAACTCAATCCCTTGGTGGTTGATCTACAAACAACCGAAGAGCGACTACTGATTAGGTATCGTGTTGCGGCTCAGACGCAACTGGCGTCTCATACGCCAAGACCCCGCGCACCAGCCGACAGTGAAATAAGCATTCAGTTGCATCAGTCTGCTTTAAATAACACCGTTGCCCAACTCGGTCTTGGTGATCGCCTATGGCCATTGCGTGAATTGTGTGAAAGAATGGCTAACGCCTTCGGTGGTAATGGCCTTTCAGTAGGCGATGACATCCCCGAGAATGTCACGATTCGCTTCGCTCCCTATCGACCGATTTCCGTTGAATTCGATCGCGGCAAAGTCTGGATCACCCTACGAATTGCGGAATTACATCAGCAAGATGGTATACATCTAGAACGCTTCATTGTTCGCACCAGTTACATCGCAGATGTCTCTGGCTTGCAAGCTGGTCTATCGCATGACGGACCGATCAGCATCGATGGTTATCGCCTGGGCATTCGCGAACGCGTTCCAATTCGTTTGATCTTCTCGAAGGTATTCAGCAAGAACGCGTCGATTCCGCTGCTCACACCTAAGATCGCCGAAGATCCAAGAGTTCAAGGCCTTGCCGTATCGCAACTGGAGTTTCGAGATGGCTGGTTGGCCTTGGCCTTGAGCAATCAGAATTCGCCGCACATCGCGGATGTACGGCGAATGTATCCGATTCGCAGCGCCGACAAAGAATCAGCCGGCGGCCTCGATAATGGGGATGAAGCTGTCCGCCTTGAGTGATGCTCCGCCTACCAAGGCACCATCAATATTAGGTTGGCTTAGCAGTTCCTTGGCATTGTCTGCCTTTACGCTACCGCCGTATTGAATCCGCACTTTTTGTGCAGCATCAACACCAAAATGCTTGGTCAACAACGCGCGAATATCAGCATGAACTTCCTCTGCTTGAGCCGGTGTGGCTGTCTTGCCAGTACCAATCGCCCACACCGGTTCATAGGCCAGCACCAATCCCGCTACTTGCTCCGCGGTCAAGCCTGCCAATGAACCTTCGCATTGCGTACGAACGACCTCAGCCGTTTTACCAGCTTCTCGTTGTTCGAGTGTTTCACCAACACAGACAATAGGAACTAACCCCACCTTCAACGCTGCATGAACTTTCTGATTCACAGCGGCATCGGTTTCACCAAACAATTGCCGACGCTCACTGTGTCCCAAGATCACGTAGCGACACCCCAGGTCTTTCAGCATCTTTCCACTGACTTCACCTGTATAGGCACCTTCCTCTGTGTGATACATATTCTGACCACCCAGAGCGATGTGGCTACCGCGTAGAGCAGCTCCTACGTCATGCAGATAAACGGAGGGAGGACAGACGGCAACTTCGACTTTATCCGATGGCTTGGTCTTGTCGAGCAACTGATGAACTAAGGCCACACTGCTGTCTCGCAGCAGATTCATTTTCCAGTTTCCGGCGATGAGCGGCTTTCTCACGGCATACCTCGAAGTTGAACCCAATTTAAGCTTGTAAACAAGCCGCGAGGATACCATGCTCCGCCGCGATCGTCGAGAGCGCATCGCTCGTCGAGAACCGTGCAAATAGCCTTCTATTTCTTCAACTTCAGCACGATTGTCACATCGTTGCGATCCTTCGCCTCGACCGTAGCCTCCAATCCTGACGTCGAGTAGTCCCCATACTTCGGCATCACTCGGGGACCATGATCATGCGACTTAAAACTCAGGTCCTCTGTAATGATTAATTGCTGGACAATAACATGATGTTTACCTGCCACCGCTCCGTCATTGGGCTCCCAGGTTGAAAGAGTGAACGTGCCATCTTTAGCAATTTCGCCCCGAGCAGATCGCATTTGCTCCAAAGACCTAAACTCAATCGTCCCTAATTGACATGGCTCATTATTATCAAAGACAACCTTACCAAAAACTGGATAGGTTGGTTCGCGCCCCGAGTCACAACCTACCGCGCTCAGTAAGCTCAGTGACATTAGAACCGACAGCCAAATCCAGGAACGTTTCTGACAGCGATGAACTACCAAGCAGACTCTCCGCCGCTCTGATCGAACGGATCTTTTAGAGGATCGAATCAAACGCAACGCCATCATGTTAAATCATCATTCCGCTGGCATCGAAATAAATTCCGAGTTGCTTCGATTCGCCAATTGCCCGAGAAAAATTGTATCCATAGAAACATCTACCGCCCGTGTGCTACCATCGGCCATCGCGAACATCGATACCCCAGGATGCCAACTACCGAAACTGTAATACGTCGACACCGCATCGTGTGGACCTTTGGCCAGAGGCATTCCCGGTCCAGTGATTCGCGCCGAAGCTGGAAGCGAATCGCCATCGTAAATCGGCCCATCCTCAGGATACTGATTGATACGGCTAATCGGCACATGTTTTTCGCCAACTAAAAACGTATGACTGGTTCCATCGACAATACTGGCGAAGCGAATTCGATCGGTGAACCCAATCACATTGCCACTACGACAAACTGGTCGGCTAGAAATCATGGCCCCATTGCCATTGCCGCCGTAATAAAAGTCCGTCGGTAAGCCGACAGACCCAGGCGTCAAATCACCATGGTTCGCTGCGTAGTCGCCAAGGGCTCCGGTGACAGCCGCACCTCCCCCCGAACCTGGAATAGGACAGCCGCACGGCAAACGCCCACCGCTCGAACTGCCGCCGACAGAGGCCGTTCCAATCGATAAGCCAGCTCGACGTGATGGACAGTAAAAGATCGAAGAAGCTGTCTCGCGTAGTAACTGAGGATGAGTTTCCCAGCCGCTATAAACATTCCACTGATTAGCCTGAGCATTCATTTCGATGAAAGGCATGATGTGCACAAACCATGTTGGCTGCGTGCCACCGCAGGAATATTCTGCCGTGTCTCCAGGCCGCGGCGTCAGGCGAGCTGGAGGCAAAATCTTTTGCACCGACTCAAAGTTATGCACCGCTAACGCGAGCTGGCGAATGTTGTTACTGCATTGCATTCGCCGCGCCGCTTCTCGCGCCGCCTGGACGGCCGGTAATAACAACCCCACCAAAATGCCAATGATCGCAATGACCACCAGCAACTCGACCAGGGTAAAGGCAGTACGTTTTTTCATGAATCGCATCGTAAAACGCTTCTTTTCGAAGCGAGCAAGTAAGGGTGACTCCATACGAATCTACCTTGGTAAGACACTACAACGCCCCCCCAAGTTCCTGACTTCCAGAACAATTCATTGTACCTCGCAGTTACTACCTGCCAACGAAAAAGGAACTTAAAACCGACACAACGGGGGGAAGTATACACAAAACCACCACCAGACTTCTCGTTAGGGGAACCAAGTCGACCTCACCAAGCGCAGCAGCTTTGGATGGGGATTCTCCTTCCGGCACCCCTTCCGGCACCCCTTCCGGCACCCCAGCCGGCACCACTTCCGGCACCCCAGCCGGCATCTCACCGATCCTCCCTTGGCTCATGAGCTCCCCTGGGCATGAGCTTTATTAGGCTTCCAAACATTAGGATGCCTATCGTTCGCTCCACCTCACCTCTGCGATTCAGCTCAACTACAATATCAAGCCACGCAGCTCGCGAAGCTGCAGCCTTGTCCAACTCCTCTTTATCTCTGCTGTTTGGATTTCGATGAACTTATCTAAAACGCTCATACTGATCTTTTTGCTAGGCCTCTCGCACCAAATATCAGCCCAAGAGAGTTCGGTCGCCTATGTCGAACAAACAGACATCGCCTACCGAAACGCACCAACAAGCGACTCTTACGAGCAGGAACGTTGCCGCTTAGATATTTACTACCCTAAAGGTGGCCAGGACTTTCCGACCGTCATCTGGTTTCACGGCGGTGGGCTAGAAAAAGGGAACAAAGAAATCCCCAACGCTTTAAAAGAAAAGGGAATTGCAGTTGTCGCAGCCAACTATCGCCTCAGCCCTAAAGTGTCTGCTCCGACGTACATCGAAGACGCAGCGGCCGCTGTGGCTTGGACCTTCAACCACATCGAAACGTACGGCGGATCCCGCCAGAAAATATTTGTTAGCGGACACTCGGCTGGCGGTTACTTAACTAGCATGATCGGTTTAGATAAAAGTTGGCTGGCTAAACATAACATCGATGCCAATGAAATAGCTGGCCTAGTTCCCTACAGCGGCCAAACGGTGACTCATTTTACGATTCGAAAAGAACAAGGTATCCCCGATACCACTCCAGTGATCGATCGATTCGCACCCTTGTTTCATGTCCGTCCCGATGCTCCACCACTTCTTTTAATCAGTGGCGATCGTGAACTCGAATTGCTCGGCCGCTACGAAGAGACTGCCTATCTGTGGCGAATGATGAAAGTAGTTGGGCATACGAACACCACCTTACTCGAGCTAGATGGATATGATCATGGTGCTATGGCACAACCTGCCCACCCTCTGCTCTTGAACTTCATCAAAAAAACGCTCTCCTCCAAGCCATAGTCGATTGCTACATCGTTCTTTGTAAATGACTTTTGTTTGCACCGAGCCCAACCATCATGCCCATTGATTTACACGATACATTGGTCGTAGGTATCACATCCAGCGCGTTGTTCGACATGTCGGAAGCAGATGCGATCTATCGCACCAAAGGTCTTGCCGCCTATACGGAACACCAGTTGCGCAATGCCGAAGTTCCTTTACAACCTGGAACCGGATTCGCGCTCGTCAAAGCTCTGCTTCGACTCAATCGTCCAGCAACCAAGAAACAAGCGGAGATACGAGTAGCGGAAGTAGTGGTAGCTTCCAAGAACAGCCCAGCCACCTGTGAACGTCTCTACAACTCGATCAAACACTGGGGCTTGGACGATATACAACGATCGTTCCTTACCGGTGGCCGCCCAATTGCCCCTTATCTACACGCTTTCTCGGTTGATCTATTTTTATCGCGCTCTATGGAAGATGTTGAGACGGCTCTTGCCTCCGATATCCCAGCTGCCGTCGTTTATGCAGCTCCTCAAAATGGAGCAGCCGATATTGATGAAATTCGCATCGCATTCGATGGCGATGCGGTTTTATTCTCGGATGAATCGGAGCTTGTCTTCCAGCATCATGGCCTAGAGCAATTTGTGGAGAATGAACGCAGTAAAGCTAAAATACCACTACCAGAAGGACCTTTCTTCAAGCTCTTAAAGACGTTATCGATGCTGCAGTCGAGCGAGAAGGATTCCAACAAAGCTCCGGTGCGGATTGCTCTGATTACCGCTCGCAGTATGCCTACGCATGAACGAGTGATTCGCACCTTGAAACTGTGGAATGTCCGTATCGACGAAGCGTTCTTTATGGGTGGTGTTCCCAAGACGGAAGTTCTGAGAACCTTTCAGCCGCACATATTCTTCGATGATCAAGAAGCGCACTGCGACCGCGCGGCAGATGTTGTGGCCACAGCGTTGGTTCCTCGCCGCCGTTCTCCACGCTCTTAAATGTGATGGACTTGGTCACGAGAGCCCATGCTCTCTCTTTGCGGTGCATGACTTTACGATGTGCCTGCAGAGTTATTGTCTTCGCGGACATGGCTTTATGCCATGTCTGCGGGGTCTTTATCTTCGCGGACATGGCTTCATGCCGTGTCTGCGGGGTCATGGTCGGCTAGCTATCCATGAGTTTCGAGAACATGGGGCGAGCCCATGTCCTCGATGAGACCTCCGTGGGCGAGCCCATGTTCTCGATGAGACTTCGTGGGCGAGCCCATGTTCTCGGCGTTGTCCAACGTTCTGCGAGCGCTCTCGCTACGAAAACCGTTATCACACATGCATCGGCTGCAGCGCCTTCACATGCTCTCTGAATTGCTCATACGATCCGAGCGTTGTGACTTGATCCAATTCGATACCAACGTCCCAATAATCTGCTCCCAAATGAGAACAGCGACAAACAGTTCCTTCAAAACAATGCGGTTGCTCCACCCATAAGGCAAAGAAGACTCGGCCATTCTCAACCGCCTGTCGACAAGTTAAACCCAAACCATTATCTGCAATATCTTTTACTAAACAGTTGATGAGCGGAGCATCCGGAGTATCCAACGAAAACATAATCGCAGGGAGCACCATAGAGAGGCGCGATTCCCGTCGGTTATCTTCTTCTAAAACACTTTCGCGAGCGATCTTCCTGTCAGTGATCCGCCGAATGGTCAGCCAGACCTCTTGCTTCTTTCTTCGTTCCTCAAACAAATCCTTCTTCTTGCCACTGAATAGCCCAAACATAGAGATTTCCTAAGCGATCTGCCCAGAACAGTGAACACCGGAACACTCCTGACAGCGAAGCAAGTTACCAATGCGGCAAAACTGCTTCATCCGTCACTATCCGAAATCTAGCTTGATGTTCCGAATGATGCGGGAAAAAGAGGGAGGTTCAGGAGGCATTCTTTGTAGATTTCAATCCTTTGATGTTGTTCTTAACGGTATTTCTAGCGCGGGCAAGCGATCTCGCTCACACCACTTAAAACCCAAATTCCCTTTTTGATACAATCACGGTTCAACAAATCTGTAATCCGCATTTAGGAATCCACTCATGTATCGCCTGGCAATTGCGGCCTTCATCGCTCTCTCATGTATCGCTCAAGCAGAAGACTGGACTCAGTGGCGTGGACCTAAGGGCGATGGTCGAAGTTCTTTGACAAAGCTTCCCATCCAATGGAGTTCTACCGAAAACATTGCTTGGCGTATCAAGTTAGCCGAACCAGGCAATTCAACTCCAATTGTGGTGGGAGATAAAGTGCTTGTCACACAAGCGCAAGGCAAGGAACGTTTGCTACTGTGCTTTTCGCTGACCGATGGTTCGTTGCTCTGGAGCAAAGGTATTGAAGCGGCCATCATTGAGCCCACGCATAGCACCAATCCGATGTGTTCCTCATCCCCTGCCAGTGACGGAGAGCGCATCATCGTCTGGCATGGATCGGCAGGTCTATTCTGCTATGACTTGAAGGGTGATGAATTATGGCGCCGCGAGCTCGGAGAACAAAAACATATCTGGGGTTATGGTTCCTCACCGGTGATTGTAGATGATCTGTGCTATCTCAATTTTGGTCCAGGCGAACGATCTTTTTTAATCGCTGTCGACAAGAAAACTGGCGAGACAAAGTGGCAACATAATGAGCCGATCGATACCGCTGGTACCAGTGAGGCTAAATTTCAGAATGCTGATTTTTATGGCTCCTGGAGCACTCCGGTGGTGCGCAATATCGGTGGCATAGATCAGCTCGTTATCAGCTTTCCCTTTCGTGTACGGTCCTTCGAACCCAAGAGCGGACAATTGCTATGGAGTAGTGAAGGGATCAATGCGCTCGTTTATACCTCGCCTTTGATTGAAGAGAATATCATTGTGACCATGGGGGGATATAATGGCATGGCTCTCGGCTTGAAATATCAAGCGAACGACCGCATCGAAAGGCTTTGGCAGCATCCCAAAACCAAGCAGCGGATCGGATCTGGCGCGATTCATAATGGCTATATTTTCATTCATAACGATCCAGGTGTCGCAGAGTGTTTCGAGCTGACGACAGGCAAACTGGTATGGGAGAAACGTTTAGCTGGTCCAAGCGGCAAGAACAGCAATTGGTCATCGGTGATGATTGCCGATGGCAATTGCTACTCGATCAATCAAAGTGGCGATTGCTTTGTGTTTCGGGCGAGCCCTGAATTTGAATTGCTCTCTGTTAATTCGCTCGGAGAAACGTCGAACTCTTCCATCGTGCCATCTACGCGCGGCTTGCTCATACGCACCCATCAACATCTATGGTGCATTGGCGAAAAGTGAGATAGGTAATACTCGCGCACATCCACGACTAAGCTGCGCCGCAGACCGCTGACATGGGCTCTGCCCGTGAAACCTCATCGAGGACATGGGCTCTGCCCGTGTCATGCGGAACTCATGGTCAGCTAGGCAGTCCATGTCCCCGCAGACTTCGCCTAAAGCCATATCCGCTAAGACAAAGAACGCGCAAACATGGCGTAAAGCCATGTCCGAGAACAGCGCGGGGGCTCTCGACCCCAGTCAGCAACAAAAACCGTATTTTGCGACGCGACATTCCTCGCCATTTGATACTTTTGGCT
>JAUMAI010000643.1:0-8832 GCA_032116775.1 Pirellula sp.
ATCGTCTCCGGTAAATGTAGGCGAAGTTGCCGTTGTCTCTTGAGTCGGATCGTAAAAGCATACTGGTCATTGACATGAATCGAAATCATACGCGGAATTGGGCCAGGTGATAGGCGGAGAGAAATCCAGCGGATTTTACGTGGGACAGCGAGCAAGCAATGAAAGGTGCTGCTAGCCTGAGTCCATTGCACAGGAGTATTGTTATCATACTCGACCGGATGACAGCCTTCGGTAGAAACGGTCGCATATTCTACTTTGCGCTGAAGCCAGTGTTTGCTGTAAGCAACACGAATTCCCTTTTCGGTTCGAATCTCGTTCGGCGTAGTTGTAGGCAGTAGGTGATTGAGGATACGTTGGGTGATGTCGAAATCAACCGCAAGTTGCTGAGTTTCGGTCGAACTGAGATCGTGGTACGGTGTGGTCATGAACTTTTGTGAGATGTAAATAAGGATTCAATAATATCGCCCGCTTTCGTTGCTAAAGAAAGATCTCTTGGGCACTCCCATTTCGCTAAGATACCGCCGATCTTGTCGGCGACTTGAAGTATGGGAGATTGTACGCGTACATCATTCCAGAACTTGAGCAATTGCTCCGCATATTGTTTTCCCGAATGTCGTTCTGCGACCCATTGTCGAGCTTTTTGGCCTAGTTCGATGGCTTTAGCATAATCATCACTAATGGCTTGGATGTGCTCAGCAATTGAAGCAATCTCAGCAGTTTGGTTCACTCGATAAACAAGTTCATCGGGTATTTCTCGATAGCATCCTCCTTGGCTGATTAATGTAGGGCGACTACTGGCTAAGCTTACTAAGGCGCTAGCGGATGCTCCTTCGAGAATTGGGTATCGCAAGCAGGCGATCGCCTGCGAAGCGTTGATCTCTTCTTGTAATTGTTGCTCTGAGATTTTTCCTAGAATTTCCAGGTCTACATTCGCTGCCATTTGGCTCGCGAGAGTTAACAATTTGTTCTTGTAGGAGCTACTGACACTTCCAATGACTCGGTACTGCCACTGCTTACTCAATTGAATTGAGCTTCCCAACGCTTTAATTACGGACTCTATGCGTTTATTTTTATTGACATCACCGATGGTCAGCAAGCGGCAAGGCGCTTGGTTCGGTAATGTTGGGGGCGGTAGTCGGTAATATGGTGATAGGGGAAAAGCAAGCGGAATTGTTGTGACCGGGCATTGGATAAGATTCTGGGCAATCTTCTGGTAAAACAGCGCATGCGCGACTAAGCCAATCGTATTTGGGGCGGCAAACCGTAAGACGGGGAAATCGATGGCACGGGTCAACAGCCAGTCAGCGTTTTGTTCCTCTGTAGAAGAATTGGCTGCGCGATAGGCTTGCAATGCGTCGGGGCCTGCTTCTTGAAATAGCAGCTTGGGATAGCTGTTACCAGTTTCCTCACTAGCCCATTGCATTGCCAGATGATGCAGCAAAAAGTCGTGCAACAAGGTGATACCTGCACGATGTTTTTGATGAGCTAGGGCGAAATAGTGATTATCGAAGTGATTGCCAATATTGTAAACAACCAAATCGAAAGGCTTTAGAAACTGCGCAGCATTATCGTGGAATCGGTAGGCTGGGACAATTTCGCAGATCTGCTTATAGGTTGTTGAAAAAGTTTCCGACTTGTTGCGCTCTGAGCGAATAAGCGTCACATGATGTCCTGCCTCCAACAATGCGGTAATCACTTCGTGACTGAAGAGACCAATCGCTGAAGTATTGGAGTATGGAGTGTACCAGGCGACTCTCATCGGATGTCCTCTCCATATTGCTTGAGGGTAGCTATGTGTGAAAAATGCATTGGATCGGTATCAGTCAATGAGTTGATGCACCGTGTTTTCCCAGTTGATTCCCATCTTGAGCCAATGCTCTCGAGCTGCTTGACCTAATTCGATGGTGCGCTGACGATTCGTGAAGGCTTCATCGATGGAAATCGCAATGGCTTGAGGATCTGGAGGGCAAACCCACCCTGTTCGTCCGGGAACAACCAAATCGAGAATGCCACCTGAATCGGTAGCTGTCAGTACTGCTTTTCCAGCTTGATTGGCTTCCATCGATACATAGCCTAGAGATTCTTCGTCGATGGGAAGGTAGACGCAGGCCAGGGACTCGCTCGCGAACTTGGCAACCTTGGATCGTTTGTGGAAACCAATATCTAAAAACACGCGGTCTTTCAGGTTATAGCGTTCTACAAGTCGCTGCAATTTATGTACATCGTAATCCGACTCTGCTGGGCCAGCGACGATGAGTTTGGCAGAGCTACGACAGTGTCGCATTGCTTCGACCGCCAAATGTTGCCGCTTGTAATCGTTGATTCTTCCACCGCAAAAAAGGTAATCACCGTAATTTCCAACAGGAAAGTCTTCAGGACCATTTAAGGGAGTGCGGAGCAGTTGACTGTCAAAGCCGTTGTATCTTTTTAATCTGGCTTGAGTGACGGTTGAAATGGCAAACAATTTTTGCACCGACGCAAAGCACTGATTATCTGCTAGCGTGATGCTGTTTTTCATTGCCACGGCATGAGCCGAAGAACTGAGGTTGGTATGGCCAGAGTCCCACATATCATAGGCTTGCCGGTATTGGTGAACCAACCAAATAACTTTGTTTGGATGTTGGATAAAGTAAGCTGGGAATTTTAAGGCGATAACCAAATCAACCGTATCGATTTGCATCATTTGCGCCGCTAGCATGCTACGAAAAATTGCTTCTGCTGGTTCGTAGCAAAACGGGATCCGAATAAGTTCAGCCGAATGCCCTAGCCCCTCGAGTTGGTTGACCAGGTATTCAGCCAGATTCTCTGCTCCTCCTCTAATGAAAGGCACCATGTTGTTGACGACTGCAATTTTCATAAGCCTAGGCTTTCGCCTATTCCCGGTTTCGAGCTGTTATTTCAGGCCAAGTGAGGAGATGTAATCTAACACTATTCTCACCGCTTCAGCTGCATTGTTTGCCGATTCGAATGGAATGCCGTATCTGGCTGGCATCTGGTCGCCTTTGTCTATTGCGCAAATGCCTTTAGCTTCACCGATGAATATGTGATCTGCATGACTCAACCGCTGTTGCAGTATATCCGGGTATAAAGAAAGCTGATGTGCTGTTGAGTTTGTAGTAGAGGCGATGTCTGTTCGGATCGCCAGGTGTTCATACCACTCCGAAAGTAAGTTTGGTTCTTTGGTGAAGAATAAAAGTTTGTTGGGATGTTGGATGGCATGGCATGCAGGGCCATGAGTGACAAGTACGTCCGTTGTATCGGCAACTTCGAGCAAGCGGTGCGAGCATACTTGTTCGAGTATTGAAGCTGGATTCGTTGACAGCGGAAGTGTTATTGTTTCAAGCGAAATATCAAGTTGTACGAGATTGGCTGTTTGGAGTCTAAGAGTCAAGTCGCGAAGTAATTCACGCGATGACTTATGGAGCACGCTAGAGGTGTGAGCCAAGAGGATTCGCATATTTTTGAAACAAATATGAAGGGCCCTGAGGGTAGGAAGTTGCTTAAGTTATTCGGAGTAGGTTGTTAGGCAGCAGCCTTAGGTTGCCGAGAGCTGCTATCGGATGTTTGTGATTTGGTAGCGCATATTCGACGGAATAGGGCTAGGTATTTATCTGCAACTTCCTTCCAGGTGTAGCGTTCTAAGTTAGACTTGGAAAGCAGTGCGAGAGTTTGGGCTTTCTCTGGAGCATCGAGGATTCTGGTAATAGCTTGTCCTATTTCGTGACAGCAGCGAGGGTGGAATGTTTCGGCATGCACACCAAGAAACTGCAATTGTTCCAGAAAAGCTGGTATGGCAGACATCGCCACTGGAGTTCCAAGAGCCCAGGCATCCAAACCGGATCCATTTCCCGCTTCGTATAGCGAGGCGTTGATCACCAGTTTTGCACGCTTGATTAAGGCGTTGATTTCATGATCGGGTAGTAAACCTAATCCTTGAACGTCACCAGCAGCCCGCCCTGGAATGCTGTCGATGTACCAGGACGAATTTGCGGTTCCGAAAATTTCTTGAGTTCCTTGGCCTGCGAGTATCAATTTCAGGCCAGGATATTTTTCTTTTGCCAAATAGAAGCCACTTAAAAGTTGGCCAATATTCTTGTGGTGCGAAGTGTTACTGAGGCTAACAATAAAATCCCCCGTCGCACCATGGCTTTGGCAAATTAAATCAACCTCTTGGCTTGAGAGGGAATCCGCTCGACCGAGCTGTGAAGGTGGAATGATTTCAGGGTTCGCATATCGCTGCGGGTAAAATTCAGTCACTTCATTAGCGATAAACTGAGAGGATACGACAGGAATCGCATTTTGGAACCATCGTTCATGTTCGCGACGCAGGGCAGCACACTTGCGAGGAGCGATGACATGATTGCCAAAGAAGTGGTTGTAATTGAAGTCGTGAGGTATGAAGACTACAGGCGTACTTATATAAGGACAGGTAATTCCATAGGGCCAAGTAAAGAGAACGATATCGTTTGACTCAAGACTCTTGTGCCAATGGTTTCGCTGTAATGTTTGTAAGTAATAGCGGGACGAAGTTAGCAGGTAACGCAACTTGGAGTGCTGATCGATATTTTTCAGATTCGGCGCTTTAGCAACTTTTGCCCCTATTCTCGTGAGCACATCAAAAGGTTTTTGGACTTCACCCGTCGATTTTAACTTTGGGCCGATATAAACCGTTACCTCGAGAAATGGGGCAGCGCGGAGTAAGCCTTCAATTAATCGACAGGTATAACGCCAACCACCAGTTGACGCATTTTGAAGGACTACTCCAAGACGCTTCAACCAACTACCCTTCTTTCATGATCTGACGCTGACATCAATTGCTGATACGACCCATACATTGGAGTTTTTCTGCCAGAGTTTCAACAAGCAATCCCCGGGTTGATTACTTGATTTGGTGGATGTAACTGTAAAAACACTCGGTAAATGTCATGTTTGCCTACCACAGCCCTTTGCGATAGCGTTTAAGGTCAGATAGCGTTTAAGGTCAAACAAAACGTGACGATTGGTATGAATGCGATTGCTATATAGTTTTGCCACCCGGCCATTTGCTGTGCGTACGCGAGGTAAGGCTCGACGTTAGGCTGCCTTACGCAACGAACTGCGACCTCCCGCGAGGTTTCTAATTGCTGCCGTAATGCGGTCAACATCCGAGAGCTTCAATTGATTGTAGGTAGGGAGCATGATTCCGTTAGCCCCGAGCTTGTTTGTTAATTCCATCGGCTGAGGATTGCGGGAAGCCGCTTCCAGGAATGGAGGTAGGGTGTGTAGTGGGAAAAAGAATGGCCGAGTTTCAATTCCCTCTTGGCTTAAGCTCTGCATGACATCGTTGCGACTACGCCCAAAACGATCTGGGTCAATGATAATACTGTACATCCAAGGTGCCGCCTTGGCCCAGTTGGCGATCGGCTGAAGCTGAACTCCTTCAATATCCTGCAGTGATTGTGTGTAGCGATCAAAGATATTGCGGCGAGCTTGGATGATCGATTCAGCTCTTTCTAATTGGGCGCACAGCATTCCACAGGCAACATTGGTAAGGCGAAAATTATAGCCGGTGATCGGGAAATAGTAGCGTCTCTTCGGGTCCATTCCTTGCCCGCGCAGCATTTTGAGTCGGACATAGAGCTGCGGGTCATTGAAGGTGATTGCGCCTCCCTCTCCGCAAGTGATAATCTTGTTGCCAAAGAAGGAGAATGTTCCGATAGTGCCTAGGCCACCTACGGGTGAGGATTTGTAAGTGGCAAAATGTGCTTCGGCAGCATCTTCAACAACCCATAATCCATTGATGGCGGCGATTTCATTGATGGTATCCATGTCGGCTGGATGACCTAGAAGGTGAACGGCAATAATGCCGCGCGTGCGTGGCGTGATGGCCCGCTCGATTGCGGAGGGTGAAATGCACCAAGTTTCGGGGTCTATGTCGACAAAGATCGGTTCTGCTCCGCAATACCGGACTGCATTGGCAGTCGCAATGTAGGTCATTGAGGGAACAATAACTTCGTCACCTGGTCTAACGCCGAGCCCGAGCAATGCCAGATGCAGCGCGGTCGTGCCGTTGGAGCAAGCCAACGCATAGCGAGTTCCGCAGATCTCCGCGAATTCTCGTTCAAATCGATCAAGGAATGGTCCGGTGGAGGAAATCCAAGAGCTTCGAATTGCCTCCGAAGCGTATGCCTCTTCATTACCTGAAATATCCGCCGAAGCTACGGGGATCTTGTTGCTCATCTTCATTTCCCTTCCCTGAGAAACTCTACAAGTAATTCAAAATAGTCACCTTAAAGAACCTGCGTCAAGATGAAAATTATGGATCGTTTTGTCTCAGATTCAGCGATTTGTGGAGGCAGAAAATGCGGAAGAGTTTAGGTCAGTTTTGGATGTGGTTGGTGTGCTACGTCAATGTTATCCACTGGGTACTAGAGGTAAGCGGGGCGTGAGTGCATCAGGGATTTTGACTTAGAAGCGACTCTAAGGCCAAGGAGGGGCTGGTTGGTCACTCGAGGCTATTCAGAGGAGGACGTAAGTGCTCTTTGGTTTTGACTTTATCAAGGTGCATTTGCGATTTGCTTGTCAGTTTTTCCCCAGCGGTATTGCTCCGGCGGTACGGTGCTAGCGAACCAACGGTTGAGGGCGAGCGTCCATTTGTAGGGCAAATTCATCTTGTCAGTTCTGGTGTTAGCTGTACACTTAGCCCTTTTCCAACCCGGAAAGGCCGGCGTAGCTCAGTGGTAGAGCAGCTGATTTGTAATCAGCTGGTCGGGGGTTCAAGTCCCTTCGCCGGCTCTTGGGCTCTGCGGGTGGAAGTAAAGCTGTTCGTGGTTAAATTGCAAAGTTTTGCTACTGTTAGGTCGCCAGGCGATGGCTACGAAAAGCCATTGCTTCTCGCGTTGGGTGGTTAAGCTAAGATTTTTGGCTGAATTGCTTGGGCTGGAAGATTTCGATCAAGGCTAACACTACGGAAGTGTTGAACACTACGGAGGCGATGAATTGATCGGATGTTAGCCGCTAGCTTGATTCTTGGGTCTGTAGGTCGAGGGGTGGTTGGAAAAGTTTTTCCGGCCTAAAGGATAGATTCCCCGTTACCTATCCTAGGAATTGAGGCGAATTCAGGTGAAAGTTGATCCTGATTGTGTCGATAACTCGAATTTCCTGCTTTGTAGTCGGAAAAAGGTTGATGTCCTTGGTTCCCTCTTAATGGTGGTTTGCGGGGGAGGCTTGGTCGTTGATCTTGGTGTGAGTATCAGTCGCACGATTAAAAATATAGATTGAAATCGATCGAAAGTGTGGAATGAAGCACCCAGGTCTCTTTTCGAGATCCGGGAGGCTTAGTAAAACCACGCTTCCAACGACCTTGGTCAGACAACGATCTTGGTCGGATCGTGGTCGAAGGTTACGTCGGGTTTGAGGTTGGTAGCTTGCCAGAGATTGGCTGGTTATTAGCAGAGATTCCGCATGGATGACCAACGACCGAGTTGGAGAATAGCGATCTTGCGAAGGTAGGGTCGTTAGGGAAATTGGGGGAGGTTGCCCGAGTGGTTAAAGGGGACGGACTGTAAATCCGTTGGCTTTGCCTACGTAGGTTCGAATCCTACACCTCCCACTGACGAATATCCTGTCCCTGGCAATTTGCCCGGGTGGAACTGGTAGCGCGTTGCGGTTTTGGCCAGGTTTATGGAAACGGCTCATTGGAAGAGCCTTTTTTCGGTGTTCAGCGAGTGAGTGGCTTGAAAGGGCTGCTTGCTGGCGATGCCGAAGCCAGCAGCTTTTGAACAGAAAGTTGTCGGTGCTGTCTTGGGGAAATGATTCCCTGAGGTTTGCGTCTGAGCTTGGTTATTAGCGGTAGCGTGACACCGGAGGTGAAGCTTACAATGGCGTGGCCTCCATGTGCGGGTGTAGCTCAATGGTAGAGCAACAGCCTTCCAAGCTGAAGACGAGGGTTCGATTCCCTTCACCCGCTTTGTGAAGGCTGCTGTAGCTCAGTTGGTAGAGCACTTCCTTGGTAAGGAAGAGGTCATGGGTTCAAGTCCCATCAGCAGCTCTCGCCTGGGAAAGGCGTCACGGGCCTGGGATTCGTCGAGAGTGGATTGTTGGTAGTCGGAAGTTTTAACGTCGGATATCCGACCTGAGATGGGCTATCGGTTTAGCCTCACGATCGGTCGCGCAGACACTTTGTTGAGTAGGTAGATTGAGCAATGGCAAAGGACGTATTTCAGCGTACAAAACCTCACGTTAACGTAGGTACGATTGGTCACATTGACCATGGAAAAACCACCACCACCGGTGCCTTGGTAGCTGTTCAGGCTGCTAAGGGCTTGGCCCAGTTTAAGTCGTATGCGGATATCGCTAAGGGTGGTACGGTCCGCGACGAAACCAAAACAGTTACTATCGCAGTTTCGCACGTTGAGTACGAAACCGAAACTCGTCACTATGCTCACATCGACTGCCCTGGTCACGCCGACTTTATCAAGAACATGATCACCGGCGCTGCTCAGATGGACGGAGCGATCTTGGTGGTGAGTGCGGCTGACGGCCCGATGCCGCAGACCAAAGAGCACGTTCTCTTGGCTCGTCAGGTGGGTGTGCCAGCGTTGGTGGTGTTCCTCAATAAGGTTGACTTGGTCGACGACGAGGAATTGCTTGAGTTGGTCGAACTAGAAATTCGCGAATTGCTCAACAAGTACGATTTCCCTGGTGATGAAGTTCCAATCGTTCGTGGTAACGCACGTGCCGCTTACGATAGCCCAGCTGATCCAGAAAAGAGCAAGTGCATCTCGAACTTGTTGGCCGCGGTTGATGCTTACATCCCGATGCCAGTTCGCGACGAAGAAAAGCCGTTCTTGA